>CAYGJW010000051.1:0-8964 GCA_964350415.1 uncultured Alphaproteobacteria bacterium | reverse complement strand
CTCAAATTGAAGAGTCTACTTCTGACTACGATCGCGAAAAACTTCAAGAACGTCTAGCTAAACTCGCAGGCGGTGTTGCCGTTATCCGTGTTGGTGGTGCGACTGAAATGGAAGTGAAAGAGCGTAAAGACCGCGTTGAAGATGCAATGAATGCAACACGTGCTGCGGTTGAAGAGGGCGTTGTTGCCGGTGGTGGTGTCGCTTTACTTTATGCAACTCGTGTACTTGATAGCTTGAAGCCTGCGAATGAAGATCAAAAAGTTGGTGTGAATATCGTTCGTCGCGCATTGCAAGCACCAGTTCGTCAAATCGCTGAAAATGCGGGCGTTGATGGCGCAGTTGTTGCTGGTAAATTGCTTGAAAGCATGGACATTAATTTTGGTTTCGACGCACAGGCTGGCGAATACAAAGACATGGTTAAGCACGGAATTATTGATCCTGCAAAAGTCGTGCGTACAGCCCTTCAAGATGCAGCATCAGTTGCCGGCCTGTTGATCACAACAGAAGCCATGGTTGCCGATAAGCCAGAAAAGAAAGAAGCCGGCATGGGCGGCGCACCTGATATGGGTGGTATGGGCGGTATGCCAGGCATGGGTGGTATGGGCTTCTAAAATTGGTTCTTTTGGGCGATTGCTGTGGCAACTTAGGCTTTCAAGAATTCACGTATCTAGGGATACGCTAAAATTTTTCAAGCCTAAGTTGTCTCGCACTCACCACAAAATCTTCCAATTTTAAGCATTCGCTTATAAGTTAAAAAAGGCCTCCTTCGGGAGGTCTTTTTTATGTTTGACGTACCAAATGTACGACTTTTAAGACTTACCTAGAGCTGAGACAAAATCATCCGTTTTAAAAATTAGTTCTTTTGGGCGATTGCTGTGTTAACTTCGGTTTTCAAGAATTCATATATCGAGTGATATGCTAAAGTTTTAAAACTCAGACTTGCCTAGCACTCACCACAAAATCTTCCAATTTTAAGCGTCCACTTGTAAGTTAAGAGAGGCCTCCTTCGAGAGGCCTTTTTTGTGTCCGACGTACCAAACGTATGGCTTGAAAGACTACCTAGAGCAGAACAGCCTTAAGCTGTGAGAATGTGTATATCTTGTTTTTAAAAAATAGTAGAATAATTTTAATGGGTAAAAAAAACCTAAAAGAGATTCAATCGCTTTCCTGAAATAGTATAAAAATAAGAAGTTTATTATGAAGACGACATTTCTTTTTGCGGTTACAGTGTTTATTTGGGGGACGACCTGGTATGGAATTAAGTTGCAGCTTGGTCATGCTCCAGATGAAATTTCAGTTTTTTATAGGGCGGTTTTAGCTGCATTAATTCTGTTTTTTTGGTGTTATTTTAAAAAAATTTCTTTGAAATTTAGTCTTATTGATCACTTTTTTTTCTGTTTGTTGGGTCTGTCATTATTCTCGTTACACTATCTTTTTATCTACAATGCAACCAATTATATCGTTTCAGGCTTTGTTGCGGTTGTCGGATCAATTGTTAGCTTTTTAAGTATTGCAAATAATTATATTTTTTTTCAAGAAAGGCCTAAAATACATACTATTGCAGGTGCAATTGTCGGTGTTTTTGGTTTATGCCTTATCTTTTGGTCAGAGTTAGAGGTCTCTGATGTGGAAAATACAACTCTAAAAGGTTTTATGCTTTCTGCAGTAGGTATTCTCATTTTTTCTTTCGGAGCACCTGTTAGTACGCGTAATAATCGGTGTGGTATTGATATTTTACCAGCGATGACGTTTGGTATGATTTATGGTGCATTGATCATATTAATTTTCATTTTAGTTCGGGGAAGTGCGTTTGCTTTACCTGAAAGTACTGAGTATTGGTTATCTTTATTGTACCTTGTAATACCGGGCTCAATTATTGCATTTATGTGTTATTTAAAATTAATTAAAGATGTTGGTTCTGAGCTTGCGGGTTATACAATGGTGTTGTTTCCTGTTGTTGCATTAATTATATCTTCTGTTTTTGAGGGATATCAGTGGTCTTTCATCGATGTTATCGGGATATTTTTTGTTTTGATGGGTAATGTTCTTGTTATGTCTAAACATTCCTTATCAAAATTAAAAATATGATTTCAAATGTTGTTTATATGATTTAGTTTTTAGATCTTTTTTTAAGTAATAAGTAAAAATTCATTTTTTGTTTTTATTCCCTGTCCATATATTGTGAAAATAGTTTAATATATTTTTAGAGTAATGATTAACCTGGAATGGTTTATGGGTCTTAGCAATCAAGTTCTTTACATTATCCCAGTGCTTATTTGGGGGACAACGTGGTATGCAATAAAAATGCAAGTGCAGTATGCGCCGGAAGAAATATCTATTTTATATAGGGAAATTATTGCGGCCTGTTTTTTATTTTTATGGTGCATCAAAAAGAAGATACCCTTAAATTTTGCGCTTAGGGATCATTTATTTTTTTGCTTTTTAGGCCTATCAATGTTTTCTGTACATTATTTGTTTATTTACACTGCTACAAATTATTTGTTGTCAGGCCTCATTGCTGTTATCAGCTCATGTGTTGTATTTTTTAATATCTTTAATAATTATATTTTTTATAGAGAAAAACCAAAGATGGATCTTATTTTGGGCTCAATCGTTGGTGTCTCAGGCTTGTGTATGATTTTCTGGCATGAGCTAATTAATATTGAGTTACAAGAATCAACGCTAAAAGGGCTTGTGTTAGCTCTTATTGGGACGTTTATTTTCTCGCTTGGAGGAAGTATAAGTAGGCGCAATAATGAAAATAAAATTGATCTAATACCTGCAATGTCTTTTGCGAGTCTATATGGGATAGTCGCACTTCTATGCTTTGTTTCGTTACGTTCGACGCCTTTAGTTCTTCCGATCTACACAGAGTATTGGTTATCGCTTTTGTACTTAGCGCTTCCTGGCTCTGTTATTGCTTTTTTGTGCTATCTGAAATTGGTTAAAAATATTGGTTCAGGACTCGCTGGTTACACAATGGTCTTTTATTCTATTGTTGCGTTACTTGTTTCATGGTTTTTTGAAGATTATCACTTTTCAGTCGCAGACCTTATTGGTTTGTCTCTTGTTATTTTTGGGAATATTATTGTTCTTTCTAAAAATATTAATTTTAAAGTTAATAAAACATATTTAATAGTTTTTTTGTAGTGTATTTGGTATATTTAAATCTTGTTATATATTCTTTTATTTAATCTCTTCTGAAAAGGTGATTAAAATGAAAAAAATAATATTATTTGGAGTTCTTGGAATCTTTTTTTCTGCGAATTTTGTGCAGGCGGGGAAAAAAGAAATATTGGCGGCAGGCGCTCAAAGCATTCTTAGATGGGCGGATAACCAGGACCTAAAAACGAAGTCTGATATTCATACTGCTTATATAAAATCCCAATATGCGAATAAATTAGCAATTTCTAGAGTTTTAAGAAAAGCAAAGCAGTCTAATCAGGAGTCTTCTGCAAAAATTTATGCTGCTTACTTAGAGCGTATGGATGATTACATTGATCATGATAAGATTTCGAGTATTCTTGAATCTGTAAAATCATTTTCTAAGGCGAATAAAGAACTTGTTTATGCAGCGTATATAAAACGTTCTGATGCTGATATGGAACAAGTTTTTCTAATGTTAGAAGGCGCTCAATCCCCTGATCGAGTGACTTGGCGGCCCCCAAAAGATCAAAGAGATTTGGTATATGTCGCGTATTTTAAACGTGAAGTAATTGATGCAGAAACAGCAGATAAAATTTTTGAATGGATACAAGAGTTTCCCGAGAGTATTAAAGCTTTAATCTATCAGTCCTACCTTGTACGTATGGATGCGAATTTAGATAGAATAGATGAAATTTTCACAAAAGCTGCTACATTTGAAACTGTGCAGAAGTATAAAATTTATATTGCTTACCTCAGTCGTGAAAGTATCGATTTGGAGAAAGTTGATGGAATATTTGAACAGTTGGAGACTTTTTCCCCTTATATGAAGTCTTTGGTTTATACAGATTATTTAAAGCATCCCAATGCGGTTGTAGAAAGAATCAATCTTATTTTTAGAAAAATTTCGAGGTTTTCTGATACCCAAAAGTGTAATGTTTATGCTGCTTATTTAGAGCGTGAAAATATTGAAGAAGCAAGAGCAATGGAAATTTTAGAGACATTACCCCGATGTGAAAACTCAAGCACGATATCTGTATACTCGGCCTATATTAAGCGCACCGATATCTCGATTGATGGTGTGCATCGTATTCTAACGAAATTAGAAAAAAGTCACTTTGAATCTTATTTTTTATATTTTATATACGCTTCATATTTTACAAGAAATGACGCGGATTTACAGACAGTAGAATCCGTATTTAAGGCTGCTAAGAAGTTGCGCTTTGATTGCTACAAAGCTTTAGTTTACACAGCTTATTTTCAAAGAGAGGATATTGATATGACAAAGATGCATGATGTTATTGAATATGCACAAAGTTTCCAAATGATTGAAGATGTCATAAAAATTTATCAAAATTTTTTACAATATTAATGCGTTTTTTCTTTTATGAATATAATGAAAATTAATCAATTTTTATTATTAATGCTAAATGATCTCTTTTATATATAATGATAACAGTAAAGTTTCATAAATAAATTGAAGAGAGATAAAATGAGTAAATTATTTGTCTTGGTCTTTGTTCTTTTGAACTTTTTTAATAACGCTGCTCGGGCGGACTCCCTAGACTTATTGGGGCGTAAACTTCAGCTTTTGCAATCGATGATGTCTTTAGAACTGCCTGCATCTAATAAGATGCTTATTTATAAGGATTATCTTTATTCCGCGGATACAGACCCTGGAATTGTAAATGTCATTCTTTGGGAAGCGAAAAAACTGAGCAACTGGAATAAGGTAGAAATTTATGAAGCTAGTTTAGCTTGTTCTGCGATGACAGAAGAACAAGCGCTGATGATTCTTAAAGAGACTGAAAAGTTTGACAATGATTGTTACAGGGCACCTGTTTATGTCGCTTATATGCAGCGAGATGATGCGCAGAAAGAAACGATGGCAGATATACTTGAAGATGCTAAATCTTTTGACTCTCAATGGAATACAAGCGTTGTTTATGCTGCATACTTAAAACGTAAAATCATTGATTTTGCTCAATTTACATCCATTCTTGTCGATGCTGCGAGTAACTTTGATCAAGCAAGTAGAACTCAGGTTTATGTCGCGTACTTTGATCGTGAAGATGCGGATGCGGATACAGCTTTTATGATGCTTAAAGAAGCAGAAAGTGACTTTACAGAAGCAGATAAAGCTGGAATTTATAGCGCTTACATACAACGTAAAGATGTGAGGTTTTGGGATGTTGTTCGCCTTCTTTTAAAGGCACGAGAGTTTGTAGGTGAGGGAAACCTAGCAACGGTTTACGAAGCTTACCTTAGCCTTGTAGGTGCACATCCTGAGATTGTTAATGTGATCCTTGATGATGCCGAAAGATTTGCTGAGGATCATAAGGCGCACCTTTATGCAGCTTATGTGGGGCGTGAAGATGCCGATTTAGAAATCATCGCTCTTATGCTAGCTGCAGCACAAAATTTCGAAGATGGTTGGTATACGGATCTTATTTATGAAGCTTATATGCAGCGCCAAAATCCACACCCTAAAGTCATTGAGCATTATGGTATGGAGGAGCAGGGAGTTCAGCTATAAAAAAAGAGGCCACAGGGGCCTCTTTTTAGATTAAAGACTAAAAAGTTCCGTTTTAGAAACGTGCACCTGAAGTCATTTCAAAGCGCAATTTAACAGCATCTTTCTTTGGTTGTTTAATAAGGATGTCATAAACCTGGCTTACACCTTCCTTACTTCCTTTTTTATACTTATTAATTGTTACCCAACCAGAGCGATTAGAAGCAATATTTTGATTAAAAACCTCAGTTGTCTTTGTCTTCATTGCACTAATAAAGCGATCTCTGTCACCGGCAACCCATTTAAGGACATAAGAAGAGCGGTTTGTAAGTGTTACTCTCGGAGAATGGCTACTGGAAAGACCTCCTATGATTGCTTTTTTATCGGCATCTTCTGTGATGTCAATAAACTCAAGCGCTTTTTTATTTGCATCCATTTGCGCTTTTCTAGCTGCTGCCATTGCTGCAAAACCAGCCATTGGGCTCTCATCTTGGCCTGCAAGAACTTTTTTGCCACCAGGTTGATCCCCTACTTTATTAAGCTTAAAACCACCTTGAATCTGCGCTAGAAGGTTAGCGTGTAGTGAACCAGGAGGAGGCGCATTTCTGTTTGCTTTTGGTGCTGCAGGCATTGGTGGTGGCGGTGGTCCATTACCAGTCATTGGCTGCGCGCCTGCTGCTGGTTTTGCTGCCGCTGCAACAAGTGCCTTCGCAAGCCTGCTAACAAATTCACGAGGATCATTAACAAACGCCCCAGGATTTGATTGAACTTCCATAAGCGTTTCTTCTAATATTTCTTCTGGAGATGAAGGTGCATTGCTTCCAAGATCAACAAAATCATTTAAATCGTCATCAGCTTTCATCTGAAATGTTGCTGTAAGGTCTTGATAAGAAAGCGTAAAAGTTGATCCTTGTCTATCTAGATTAAAGTCATTACCTTTCAGAAGTTGTGTTACATTTCTATTTGAAAATCCACCAATGACAGATCCAATGTTCGCTAGATTTTGTCTTTCGGTGTCGTCGATTACAAAGTCATATGTATTTCCATCTTTTAAAGTGGCTGTGATTTCTGATACTACAGATCGGATAATGTGTGATGCGCCGCTGACTGTTTGTGATCCAGGGTTATAGCCATAGCCAGAAAGGTCTGGTACCCCTGCTTTTACTGAGTGCACTATGGAAAACAGTCCCATAAATGCAATTAATGTAATTTTTTTCATTTCATGATCTCCTAATTAATACTTTAGCTTCTTATTAAAATGTAGAAGACAAAAGTTAATTTTCTGTTAATTTTTGCTAAATAAGCCTTGCTTATCTAGGTAAGTTGTATATACCTACATTGTTTTTTTGATTAAGTCAATCTTATTAACGCAATATTTTCAAGCAATAGATTCTTTCTCTGAATCTGTTATAAGCTATTGCAATAGAGTAGGAGCGAATATGAACGATCATTTTGAGCGATTGCGCAAAGAAATAAAATATGTGGCGTCCCACCGCGGTACAAAAGAATCTGATTTCTTAATTGGCGGCTTTGTTGAGCTGTATATTAAGGAGCTGAAAGATGGTGAGCTTGAGGAGCTAAGAGCACTGCTTCAAGTCTCTGATGTAACATTATTCGATTGGTTGCTTGACCGCGAGCGCGTACCTGAGGTACACCAGGGGTCTATTTTTGAACGATTGCAACGCCATGTAAAGACTGTGCGCGGCGATAAGCTATAAGAGTTAATGTGATTTCTGCACACCATCCTCAAGTTCTGCATATGGGCGTCCCAGAAGATATGACGTCCCTGATGCTTGCGCGTCTAAGTGCTGAGCAAAAGCGTCCACAAATTTTGGTATGTGCGGAATCATCCCAGTGTTTAAAGTTTAAGTCACAGTTAAACTTTTATATGCCGCAAGCGGATGTTCATGTTTTTCCAGCTTGGGATTGCTTGCCTTATGACAGGGTGTCGCCGCAACGGGATGTGATGGCATCACGCTTGTCTGTGCTTGCACGGCTTGCTAAGGGCAATGGGGATGGCAACCCGCAAATTATCCTGACGACGGCGTCTGCTTTGATGCAGCGCCTTATGCCGCGCGCATCGATCAATGGACTTGTGCTGGGATATAAGATTGGCGATAAGCTGACGATTGATGATCTTAGTGATAAAATTGTTAAATGGGGATACACGCGCACGGGAACAGTTTACGAACCTGGTGAATTCGCCGTTCGTGGGGGTATTATTGATATTTTTCCTGCAGGATCAAAATCACCGATTCGTATCGATTTGTTTGGTAATAAGATCGAAAGCTTGAAGTTCTTTGACCCGGTATCTCAGACTACAACCGGAAAGACCAAAAGTTTTGAGGTTGTACCGGCCAGCGAAGTTCTTTTAAATTCGGGGGCCATAGACCGCTTTCGGATGAATTATTTGAAAGCGTTTGGATCGGTCAGCGGGGATGATTCCCTGTATACCGCAATCATGGCAGGGCAGTTGCCGGCCAGAAGTGAGCATTACTTGCCGCTGTTCTATGATAAAACAGAAAGCTTGTTGGACTATGCCCCCGAAGCAAACATTGTCTTTGCGCACAGAGCTTTGGAGGCCTTAGATGCGAGGCAAGAGCAAATTGAAGAATATTACGATGCACGCCGTGAGTTCGATATCCATACGCGGGAGAACAGGCAGAAGCAGCCAGGCATCCTAACGGAAGAGCTTTATCACCCACTGCAGACAAACGCGCTGTACCTACTGACGGATGAGCTGAAGGAAGTTCTTAGAAAAAGAAAGGTTTGTCGTTTTGCAGCCTTTCAAGAGCAAAGCAGTCCAGAGCTTGAAGTGATCGAGCAGGGCGGGCGTAAGGGCTATGCCTTTATATCAGAGCGCTAACGATCAGATAGTAATCTGTTTGACCATGTCGCTGATTGGATTAAGAAGCAGCAGAAGGAAGGCCTAAAGGTATGCCTGGCCGTCAGTAGCCAAGGGGCACAAGAACGTTTGCTGGCTTTGCTGACAGAGCACGGTTTAGAGCAGGGCATTAAGATTGATAGCTGGGATGCTTTCAAGGCGCTGTCAGAGCACCAGGTCGGCGTTAGCATCATGGATATGCCGTCGGGGTATCAAACCAATGAGGTTTGTTTTATTACAGAGCAAGATATCTTCGGCGAACAATTTGCCCAGCGGCCTAAGAAAGCTAAGCAGGCTAAGAATTTTATCCGTGATGTCTCTGCACTGGCGACGGGTGATATCGTTGTACATGTTGAGCACGGTCTTGGACGTTACCTAGGGCTGGAGATGATTTCAGTGGGCGCTGTGTCCTATGACTGCGTCA
>CAYGJW010000050.1:0-9085 GCA_964350415.1 uncultured Alphaproteobacteria bacterium | reverse complement strand
TCGCGCCGCCCCGCTCTATCACCAAAGGCTCTTTCGGTTTTGACACAGACTCAGCCCGCTTACGACCATGCAGGGGCTTAATATCTTTTACATACTGATCCCAGGGACTTTGCTCATCATCATCTCGGGGTGGTGGCTTTTTAGACAAAAACTATGCCCCCGTTGTGACCAAGAACCAATTCGGATCTTGCGACCTGATATTACGCGAAAAAGTCCATGTATCTGTAACCGGTTTACTTTTTCCATCTGCATCCGGCTGTGTCGATTCAAATTTCACCGTTACATAAGCTGAATGTCCCTCAACCCGGGCCTTTAGAATGGATGACGACTTCACCTTAATTGATTCTGGCTTAAAGTTTTCGTCAGGATTTTCTGAAAATGCGGAAACAAAATCCTTATAAACAGTCACGCTGAGTAGTTTTTTAAGCGTCATGGCATCCTGCGTATGGAATGCAACCAGGATCGCCTTAAATGCTTGTTTCGACCCCTCAATAAAACCGTCAGGGTCAAAACTGGGGTCCGAGATTTGAAGATGCATAACGCCGGTTCCGTCATCCCGAAGCTTTCGTATTTTTTGCTCATCGGGTATCTCGCTAACATCACGCACACCCTCAAGAGGTTGCTGAAATCCCGTGCGTTGCCCCAAGACCGAGCCAAGCTTTATGATAAGCACCACCGCAACCACGGCAAACAGCAAAAGATCTAATCCCATTTTATCCCCAAAACTACTTATTACTTTATTCCCTACAGCATATCATATGGAATCTGTGGGAAAAATAGATTATATAGCAAACATCATTTTCACGAACCATAAAAACTGGAGTTCTCTTTTATGTCTGAAACATCAAACAGTGCAAACGACGGCGCACAACCCTTCATTATTAATGCGCAGTACATTAAAGACCTATCATTTGAAAACCCAAACGCACCAGAAAGCCTGCTTCCTGCAGAATCTGCACCAGACATTCACCTTAATGTAAATGTTTCAGCCCAGCCTGTTGCAGAATCAACTTACGAGGTTCTTCTTGAGGTCAGCGCTAAAGCCGAGCTTAAAGAAAAAACAATTTTTGTCATCGAGCTCAGCTATGCGGGTTTGTTTACTTTGGAAAAAATGTCTGAAGAAGCTGCCAAAAAACTGCTTTTGATTAAAGGACCTGAGGTTCTTTTCCCATTTGCGAGACAAATTGTTTCTCAAAGCGTAACCAACGGCGGCTTCCCGCCTTTGATGATGAGCCCTATTAATTTTGCAGAACTTTATGAAAAGCGCGTCAAAGAAACCCACTAAGCTTTTTTCTTAGAACCCCAAAGCGCATTCTCCAGCTGATCAATCAGTTGAGTGTGCGCTTTTTCTTCATCTTGGGTCAAAGGAAAAGAGCGCGCCTCTCTAAAAACTTTCTCTATTTTTTGGATCTCGACCACCTTGTTCTGTTCTGTTTTCTTTGCAGACAGGTCAAAGTCAGGCTGCCTACCCCCAAGCAACTCAACATAAACCTGAGCCAAAAGCTGGGTATCAATCAAGGCCCCGTGTTTATCCCGCTTTGAGTTATCAATTGAAAAACGCTTACATAGTGCATCTAGGCTTGCCCGCGATCCTGGAAATTTTTTGCGCGCCATTAATAAGGTGTCAATTGCACGGCTTTGTTCAATAACCGGTTTCTGTATCAACCCAAGCTCATGATTCAAAAACCCCATATCAAAAGAAGCATTATGAATAACCAGCGGATCCTCGCCAATAAATTCCAAAAAATCATCTGCAATATCACAAAACACCGGATGCCCAGAAAGAAATGCCTCAGATAATCCGTGCACAGCAAAAGCCCCCGCCGGCATATCCCGTTCAGGATTTATATATTGATGGTACGTGCGCCCCGTTTCAACATGGTTGATCATTTCAACACACGCAATCTCAACGACACGGTCTCCCTGTTTTGGACTTAATCCGGTGGTTTCCGTATCTAAGGCAATTTCTCGTGTCATTTTATCTCTTTCAAAAGTTCTACAATGCGATCAACTTTCGCCTGGGAGTCACTTTTAGCACTTCCTGTGTAAATGAGGAAGTCTGCATGCTTTTTTTTCTTTTCCTGATCCCATTGAGCCTCCGTGATTTTTCTAAAGTCACCCCCTGTCATTGATTTGCGCTGAAGAACGCGGCTGCGTAATATAGACTCTTCGGCCCAAGCAACAACAACATAATCACAGAAAGACTCAAGCTTCAGCTCGTACAGTAAGGGGATATCAAGCACCAGGTTCTTATGGCTGCAAGCCTTTATATGACGGTGCATCTGATCAATAACAAAGGGGTGTATCAGTTTTTCAAGCTTCAGAAGTTCAGATGAATCACTTAAAACAATCCCTCGCAAAAGGTTTCTGTCAATTTCACCGCCAGACAAAACAGCCAGAGGAAAAGCCTGCACCAATTCGTTATAAACAGAGGAGTTCACCATCAAAGCTTCGTGAGCAACATGGTCCGCATTAAAAATTGCAAAGCTATGCGTTTTAAAAAAAGCAGAAATCGTGCTTTTTCCAGCCCCCATAACACCTGTTACACCAACAATCAAAGCACCCCTCCTGTGGACAACCCCAACATAAAAATATTATACAGAAAACCCTACACAACCATACAGCACAATTCTATGACTTAATCCCTGTTATTAAATTGTCTTTGTATAAAACCGAAAACACCAAAAGTGCACTGGAATAACAAGATTAAACGAAATGACAAAGCTGTGGATAACAATCTGGATAAAAGTTATCCCCGAAATCCCCAGGACCATCAACAACCACAATATTTTTATTCTTTAAACTTATATGAAAAATGAATTGTGATATATATGCCACGTTCTTTATTAAAAAAAAGTTGTCTTTCGGCACTCGTTTGTGTTCAAAGTCACAATGTGATTTTTATAGATCTATGGACGCATGTGTCCGAACCTTTTGTCTATTTTACGAAACGCGAACAATCGAGAGAAACGAATGAAAAAGAATCTTCTTTCCAAAACAGCTTTCGCTGCAATTCTTGCCTTATCAGGCAGCGCAGCAATTGCTGATTCAATCCCAGCAGGAAGTGGTCCTGGTAAGGAAAACTTTGACCTCTTTATCGGCGGTTATTATAAGTTTTATGCGGGCTGGGCATCAAATACGGGCAGTGATAAAACAACAAAAGTTAAAAACAAAAAATTTGACTTCCTTTCTGACGCTGAAATTGACTTCCGCTTTGAAGGTAAAACAGATAGCAACCTAAGATATGGTGCTGTTGTTGAACTTCTAGCAAATCCAGGTGGTGGCGTAAGCTCTGCAACCGCGCAAGAAGGATTTAGCATGCGTAAGCTAAAAGTTGCTGAACGCAAATGGAAGAATAAGAAAAACCTTATCAATGCAGATGAAACGTATGCGTACTTCGAAGATTCATGGGGCCGCGTAGAGCTTGGTAACACAGACGGTGCTTCTGATGCCTTTGCTTACTATGCACCAAATAAGTTTGGTACTGGCGGTATTGATGGTCTTTATGAAGATTTCTTAGGAGAACTTGGTTCTGACCAAAAAGTTTCCGGTTACAAGCCAATGGATACCGGTGACTCATTGAAAGCAAGTTACTATACGCCGCGTTATGCTGGTTTCCAAGCTGGTGTTTCATACATCCCACAACCAGGTCGTGAAGGCCGTCGCATTGACTTTTCCAAATGTCTTGGTAAGGCCAACAAAAACCTGTTTGATGGTCGTCCATTAACAAATGATGAGTTTACAAACGCAACAGAGCTTGCTGCAAACTATGTAAACACGTTTGGTGATGTTGGTTTTGCGTTCTACGGTGCATGGACACGCGCCAATGCAAAAGAATACCGCAGAACGAACTACAAAGAATGGCAATCATTTGGCTTGGGTACGAACGTAACGTACAAAGGTTGGACTGCTGGTGGTAGCTTTGTTTATGATGGTCGTTCTGGCTATGCGCGTAAAATCAAAAAAACAATTCGCAGCCAGGTGCGCGGTTACGGTGCGAGTGCCGGTCTTATGTACGAAGTTGGTCCGTGGACAGCTGGTATGAACTGGGCTTACGGGCGTGGTGCTGGGAATGTTATCGTCGAGGGTCACAACTATCAACATGTGTTGGCAAGTGGTGTTACGTATCAATTGCTTAAGGGTGTGAAGGTTGACTTTGAAGTTGTTTACCGTAACAAATCTGTGAAACAGTCAGTTGCTTCTAGCGGACCATCTAGTCGCTTTAAAGCAAAACGCTCACATGATTGGGCTGTTATTTCAGGCGTAAAAATGAACTTCTAATTCATGCTTGATAGTGGTAGAAAGAAGGGCGTCCCTAAGGGGTCGCCCTTTTTTTGTATGTAATGAACATGGTTGGGTCTTTTATGAATCGTTTATCTTTTTTATTCATTTTCCTTGCAGGGTTTGTCCTTACGGGGTGTGAAGGTGAAAACCGCAGAACCTCTATCTATAAATCCGTTGATAAGCATGAGGAACGCTATAAGCGCGAGGGAAGCCTAATCAGTGATCGTGGTGGCTTTAGTGTTATGGGAACAGAAACCCTTGAAAATGACTCCACCATGGGCATAAACCGTTATTTGTGGCGCGCAAGCCTTGCTGTTCTCTCTGGTTTATCTGTTGAATCAGCCGATCCTTTTTCTGGTGTTATTCAAACAAGCTGGAGTGCTTCAGGAAAAAACAAGGGATCTCAGTTGCAGGTCTCTGCCTATATTCTGGGTCCTCAATTGAAATCAGACCTTTTGAAGGTTGTCGCCCACAGACAGGTTTTAGTTGCAGGTAAATGGGTTAAAAAGCAAGCCTCTGCAGAGGTTTCTGCAAAAATTAAAACAGAAATTTTGATGAAGGCACGTGCACTGAAACTTGCTGACCGGAGTTAGGACCAAAGCCCATGGAACGTTATAATTTTAAAACGATTGAAAAAAAGTGGCAAAAATACTGGGATGATTCCAAGGCTTTTAAGGCTGAAAGAGATGAGCGGGAAAAGTTCTATATCCTGGAAATGTTTCCTTATCCTTCGGGAAAACTGCATATGGGGCACGTAAGAAATTATGCCATTGGTGACGTTCTTACGCGTTTTCGAATGGCGCAAGGATATAATGTTTTACATCCAATGGGTTGGGACGCCTTTGGTTTGCCGGCCGAAAATGCTGCAATGGAAAATAACGTTCACCCGGAAGAGTGGACGCATAAAAACATTAAGGCAATGCGGGAGCAGTTTAAAGGGCTTGGCATGTCTTTCGACTGGGAGCGCGAAGTTGCCTCCTGTGATCCAAGCTATTATGCCCATGAACAAAAGATCTTTCTCGACTTTTTGAAGGCGGGCCTTGCTTACCAGAAAGAAAGTTGGGTGAACTGGGACCCGAAGGAGCAAACTGTTCTCGCAAATGAACAGGTTGTGAACGGTAAGGGGTGGCGTTCTGGTGTGCCTGTTGAGCGTAAAAAGCTTCAGCAGTGGTTTTTGAAAATCACGGACTTTGCCGACGAACTTAATGCGTCGTTGGACGACCTGGAGGGGTGGCCTGAAAAAGTTCGGATTATGCAAAAAAACTGGATTGGGCGCTCTGAGGGGGTTGAAATAAGCTTTGACCTGGTTGACCAAGAGGGCTCAATTCCTGTCTTCACAACACGTCCTGATACGCTGTTTGGGGCGAGCTTTGTTGCGATTGCACCCAACCATCCAATTGCTCAAAAAGTTTCTGAGTTAAATCCTGGGTTTGCTGATTTGTGTAAGTCCTATGAAGAAGAGGCCTCAAAGCCCCAGGAAGAAGAGTTAGAGAAGCGCGGTTTTAACACGGGTGTTTCTGTTGCACATCCTTTTGACCCTAGTAAGACATTGCCTGTTTTTGTGGCTAACTATGTTCTTTCTGAATATGGCTGTGGGGCTGTGTTTGGTTGTCCTGCTCACGATGAAAGGGATCACGAGTTTGCGCTTCAGTATGGTGTTGATATTCCGCCAGTGGTTAGGCCTGCGGACTCATCAGAATCATTTGATCCGACGGCTTATTACGCTGCAGACGGCGTTCTTTATAACTCGCAGTTTTTGGATGGGCTTTGTGTTGCGGATGCAAAAAAAGTAGCGCTTGAAAAGCTTTCAGAAATGGGCCGTGCTGAATCCAAGGTGACATACCGATTGCGTGACTGGGGTGTTTCCCGGCAGCGTTATTGGGGGTGCCCGATTCCGATTATTTATTGCGATGGTTGCGGTGTTGTTCCGGTGCCGAAAGCCGATTTACCCGTTGAGCTTCCAAAGGATGTTTCTTTTGAGTCGACAGGAAATCCGCTGTATGTGCATCCAACTTGGCGTTTTGTTGCGTGTCCAACCTGCGGCAAAGATGCTGAGCGTGAAACGGATACCTTTGATACATTTTTTGAGTCTTCTTGGTATTTCCTAAGATTCTGCTCACCGCATTCTGATCAGGCTTTTGACAAAGAAGCGGCAGAATACTGGATGCCCGTTGATCAGTATATTGGCGGAATTGAACATGCCATTTTGCATTTGCTTTATGCCCGTTTTTTCACAAAGGCGCTTAAACATTGCGGTTATGTTGATATTCAAGAGCCGTTTAAAAACTTGCTAACCCAAGGCATGGTTAACCACGCAACGTTCCAGCACCAGGACGGGCGTTGGTGTTTTCCTTCTGAGGTTGAGCGTCAGGGCGAGGATTATATCCACATCCAAAGTGGCGAGAAGGTTAAGCTTGGTCGTTCTGAAAAAATGAGTAAATCCAAAAGAAATGTTGTCGACCCCGATGAGATTATTGCGCGTTTTGGTGCCGACACAGCCCGGTTGTTTGTGATGTCGGATTCGCCAATCGAGCGTGATTTCGAATGGTCTGAAGAAGGGGTTGAGGGCGCTTGGCGCTTTGTCAATCGCTTGTGGCGTTTGGGGCAAGAGGTTTTGTCGGAAGCGAGTAGCTCTCGTGACCCAGCTAAGGAAGAGGTGCTTAACCGTTTGATGCATCAAACCATCAAAGGCGTAACAGGGGACTTTGACCGCAATCACTTTAATCGGGCGATTGCCCGGATTCGCGAGCTTGTGAATGCCTTGGTTGCAGATAGAAAGTCAATCTCATCCGATGTTACGCGTCAGGTTTACCTAACGACCATGCAGCTTGTGGCCCCTTATGTGCCGCACTTGGCGGAAGAAGTTTGGGCTTTGTACGGACACAACACAACGCTTATTGGCGCGGGTTGGCCTGTTTTTGACAATGAGCTTGCTCAAGATAAACTGGTAACGGTCGTGGTTCAGGTGAATGGTAAGTTTCGGGGGCGCATCGAATGCAAACCAGATACGGGGGTGGACGAGGTTTACCCACAAGCCATTGAGATTGAGGCTGTAAAGCGTTTGCTTGAAGAAAAAGAGATTAGGAAAAAAATCTATGTTCCGAATAAAATTCTCAACCTGGTTGTGTAGCTTTGTTGCTCTGGGGGTGCTGACCGCCTGTCATGTGACGCCGCTGCATAAGGCACAAAATGCAGGGGGGGTGCAGCAGAATGTGGCGTTTACGGTTGCTGGTAACACTACAGAAACTCAGCAATTGCGGCGTGCGCTAGAAAAGCGCTTGGGGCGGGCTGGGCCGCATGCACCTTACCGCCTGCAGGTGAGCTTAGATAGCCTGGTCCGTAATAACCTCTCTGTGCGCCGTACAGGCGAGAGAAGTTCTGAGGGTGTTGTGTTGCGTGCTAAGTTTGCTTTGTACGCTTCTGGCGCCGAAAAACCAACCCTGGGGGGGGTGTCACAGGTTAGAGGATCCTATCCTGTACTGAGATCTCACTTTAACAATGACATGCTTGAATCGCATAAGCTTGATGTATTAATGGATCAATTGGTTGCGGATATTCTGGGGCGTGTGCGTGTTAAGCTTGCAAACATAACGGTTGAAGGGCGATGAAGCTTACCGCCCAAGAGCTGCAACGACAGCCCGACCAGTTTCGTATCGTTTTGTTGTACGGTCCCGATTACGGTGCGGTACAGGAAACGGTCAGTAACTTTAGAAAACACTCTGGTATCGATGAGCACGATCCCTTTAGCTACGGACATTTTTCCGGTAGCCAGGTATTGAAAGATCCAGATAGTTTTGTGACCGCTCTAAGGACACCAGCGTTTGGGGGCAACCGTTTGTTTTGGCTTTCTGAAGCCACAGATAAGTTGGCGGGGTTGCTGCAAGAGCAGTTTGACGTGGTTGATGCAGATACAACGCTGCTTATTTCTGCGGGCGAGTTGACGAAAAGCTCTGCGATGCGTAAGGCTTTTGAAGCTGCGGGAAAAGGGATTGGTGTTATTGTTTTCTATGCCCTGGAGGGGGCGCAATTACAAAGAGCACTGCAGGATTACGCTCAGACAAAGGGTTACAAGGTTGACCGTGATGCGCTTACTTATCTGGTTGATGTGCTGGGGAGTGATTACCGGGTGGCACTGTCAGAGCTCGATAAAATGATCCTTTACAAGGGTGCTGAGCAGGGGACAATTACCTTTGCAGATGCTGAGGCTTGCTGCATTAACAGCCAATCCGCATCCATGGACGCCTTGGCCGATGCTGTTGGTTTGGGTAAGGTTGATACGGTTTTCAAAAGTTACGAGAAAATGATCCGTGAATCGATCTCGCCGATTGGCCTGGTTCGGGTGCTGTTGAATCATTTTCAAAAACTTCGCCAGGTGGCGTTGTTGACGGGTTCGGGTATGCCAGCAGAGACGGCAATGTCACGATTAAGGCCGCCGGTATTCTGGAAACGTAAGGCGATTTTTTTAGCGCAGACAAAGCGCTGGCCACTCAATGAAATTGATCAGGTGTTGCTAAGGCTTTTAAAGCTGGAGATTGAACTGAAAGCGGCAAACGTTAATGTCGAGACAGAAGCTGAGCACGCGTTTCTGCGTATTGCCTACCGCGCCCAGCAACGGCGCTAGTCTATTAAATTTGAAACAGGTGAGTGATAAGCTATGAAATACGCTCCTGAAAAGCATGTTTTTTGTTGTACAAACCTTAGGGCTGAAGGCCACCCTTTGGGCTGTTGCGGCTCCAAGGATGCAAAGATGCTGCGTGAATATATGCGGATGCAGCTGCGGAAGCGCGGCGTTACCAGTGTG
>CAYGJW010000049.1:3305-9145 GCA_964350415.1 uncultured Alphaproteobacteria bacterium | reverse complement strand
CCAGTACTCTGGAAAATATGGAAATCTTAAATCATGCTAGTCTAGACCCTTCTTTTAATATAGGCCGGCGCGGATCATAACCAAAAGAGATATTCTCAAATATCACTTGCCCCTGATTAACCTTTAATTCCTTAGCACCTTCAATATCTGACACTTCTATTTTCTCATGGAGCAATTCATAAATATTCTCCATCGATGCTAATCCTTCGCGCATGTCTTTAATAATTTTACCAAAGAACACAAGGGGGATCATCAGCTGCATGCTATACCCCATGAGCAAAACAAAATCACCGATTGTATGAACGCCTTTTTGCACGCCCATACCGGCAACAATAATCACGATTGTTAATCCTATGCCCAAGATCAGAGCTTTAATTGCGAGCACACCTTCCATTCGTCTTAAGAAGCGAACCACGTAACGCTCTCGATCAAAAAGCTTACGTTTAATTGCTTGCGCTTCAAACGCCTGATTACCAAAAAAACGTACAGTTTTCACATTTAATAAGCCGTCAACAACCCGCGCATTAGCCTCTGCTTCATGGTGTGCAGACTCTCGCCGTGCTTTAACTGCCCATGAAGATCCCCACATTAAAAAGAGTAGAAATATGGCAAAAGTGCTCATAAGAATAAGTGCATAAACATAGCTATAAAGGTAGAACAAAATAGCTGCAGCTATGGCAATTTCAACACTTGCAGGAACACAGTGGTAAATAACGCCCCAGATTACTTTTGGCAATGAATGTTGTGCCCGCTCAACAGCATTTGTCAGAGCTCCTGTTTTACGATCTAGGTGATAACGAAGCGAGAGTTTACTTAAGTGCGCAACGATATCGATACTAAGCAAGGTCACAGCACGTTCAAATATTGGGAAAGCTAGAATTTCACGCAGCTGTAGAAAAACTTGGGAGCTTGTCCACATCAAACCATAACCAACTAAAATCACAAAAAGTGTTAAATATTCAATATTTCCAGAGGTTTTAAGCGTATCAACAGCGAGCTTCATCATAACAGGGATGAGTAAGGTTGATGCGGATGTAAGGATGATACAAATGATAGAAACTGTGAAGGTTTTCATCATTTTTTGCTCACGAGGACGTAAGTATGACAAAGCCCAAAAGAACAAACGATAATGTGACAGCCTAGGCTTTTGAGCTAAGTCTTCTTGCATTACAGGCTCTCATTCCTTAATAAAGACATAAATACAGTCTTTCACACAAAAAAGGTCAGAGCAAGTTTTCTTCTATACTTTAAAGCGAATCAAAAAACACAAAAAAAGGCTAACTCCCTAAGGAAGTCAGCCTTTAATCTCAGAAAAAATCTAAGGTTACATCCGCTTATTAAGCTTCAGTGACCTCTTCAGCAACGGGCTGATCTTCTGCTTTTGCAAAAACAGCTTCAGGTTGCTTCGATGCTTCTTCTTTTTCTTTCTTAGCTTCTTCGGCTTTAAGTGCAGCTTCTTCAACAGAACGCGCTACATTCAGCGTCACATCCACAGAAACTTCAGGATGCACAGTTACTTTACAAACGTGCATTCCAAGCTCTTTAATCGGTGACGCAAGTACAACTTGGTTTTTACCAATTGTGAAGCCTTTTTCACCAACAAGCTGCGCAATATCACGACCGTTTACAGAACCGTAAAGATGCCCGCTTTCGCCTGCTTGACGTACAACAATAACCGTAAGGCCTTGCATCTTTTCAGCAATTTTCTCAGCTTCTTGCTTAAGCTCAAGATTTTTTGCTTCAAACTGATGACGTTGCTCGTCAAACTTGGCCTTGTTCTTTTCACTTGCAAAAAGAGCTTTACCATATTTCAACAAAAAGCGACCGTAACCAGGGCGAACCTGGACTTCATCACCGATGATTCCTAATTTCTCAATTCTCTCTAAAAGGATAATTTCCATAACCCTTACTCCTCAATTATCGTTCTGGTTCGCTGCATCAACTCGATCTCTTATTCGAATCCAATGATCAGCAAGCCCCAAAACTGCGACTAAAATCGCCATCCAACTCACGATGGCAAGCACAACATAAACGCCTAATAAAACCCAACGCCTTGCTTTAAAGCGTCGCGCCCAAACATGAACAACCCCTAGACCTGAAAGCAAGCATAACGATGCAAGCATGAAAAGTCCGTTCAACCCTACAAAAGCTAGTGTCCCTTCTGTGAACAAAGCCACTGCAGCAAAAACAACGCCCCAGATTATAACAAAAAAGGACAATTGAAAATCGCCAAGCCTGATCAATGACCGTCCAAATTGCTGACTTGGCAGCAAAAAGGCCTGAGCCATAAAGGTGTTAATCGCAAGCATGAAAACCCACGACATACCCATCACACCAACAAAATATGGAGCAATTGTATTGAGCATCCGCTCAATCTCCATTTTCATAGGTGCAGCCACAGGCGCTGAGGCACTACCGTTTTCGATGACACCAAAAACGCCAGACTTCAACCACGACCGAACCATTTCAGTCATTGAAACATCCGACTCACCAATCCAGCTAACCATGACAATTGCACCTATAAAAAGGCCTGCCAACGTTAGAAAGGATAAAGCTCTATCAAATGGATACCAATAACGAACCTGGTCCTGCTTACGACTTTGCATCAAGAAGTATGTCAGAACCACCGCGGGGATTACTTGTGTCGCCACATACATGGCAACGCCAGAATATGTGGCCGTAACCGTACCCGCGATCAAGACAACTAAACTACCGACAGCACTTGCTGAAATTGCAGAGCGTACCCCGGAAGACAACCCAGCCATAAGCAAGGGCGTCATCGCAAAGTAAGCAAACAATGGCAACGCCTTTACAAACAAGGCACAAGCAAGGAAGCCGCTAAGGCCTCCCAACATGAATATCCTTGAAGATGGCTTTGCCATTGTCATTTGGTTGCTCAAAAGTTTGGGTTTTTATTAATCAGAAACGTAAGAAAGCAAAGCTAGGAAGCGTGCACGCTTAATTGCTTTTGACAGTTCACGTTGCCTAGGCGCACTTACAGATGTAATCCGGCTTGGCATGATTTTGCCGCGCTCAGAGATAAATCTTTGAAGAAGACGTACATCTTTGTAATCAATCGTTTGTGCATTTGGACCTGTGAAAGGGCACGAACGTACACGTCTAAAGAAGAGCTTTTTTGATGCTCCACCATTGCTATCACCACCACTTGGGAAACGTTTATTCATTAGATTCTCCAGCTTGCTTCGCTTTGTCAGCTTGTTTCACGTCCGAACCTTCATTTTGCTCGCGGCCATAAGATGGACGAGAATCAGGACGTCTTGGGCCACGCTTTTCATCACGGGCTTCACGGCGCATCATAACTGATGGACCTTCTTCATGCTCTTCAACCTTTACAGTAAGGTAACGTAGCACATCTTCGTGCATCCGCATTTCCCACTCAAGGCGTGTCACAGCATCGCCACCACATTCAAGACGCATAAGAACGTAATGTCCTTTGCGGTTCTTGTTCACGCGGTAAGCGAGGTTACGTAGTCCCCAGTTTTCAGTAAAAGAAACAGAACCTTCATGTTTGGAAATTGTTTCTTTCCATGATTCTGTCAACGCATCAACCTGCGCAGGAGAAATGTCCTGGCGGGCGATGTACACACATTCGTACAATGCCATAAATATTCCTTTCGGCTTGCAGTACCGTTCGAGACCCCTTATAAACTAAGGAAAATCTCAACCTAACACGATACCTAGCTGGTCTCCCAGCAAGGAACGCACTCAAAGTGAAATAAGCTACTTATTATAGAGATAAAAAGCAAGTTATTCTTTAAAATGAGCGATTTTTAAAAAACAACACCAAAAATGCAATTAATGGCGTTACAGCCAAAAAATAAAGAAAACATTGCTAATATAAACATCATTAGCTGTATTTTATATTTATTTTATAAGTTATGTGATACAATCAACATATGATTACTAGAAAGCTGAGAGCAACATTAAGTGCGTGTGCAGTCGTTTTATTTGTCTCAATATCAAATAACGCCCAGGCCTCTATTGGGCTTACTGCGAAAGAAGAAAACAACAAAAAGCATAACACATTCTTTTTTGCATTTGACATAAACCAAGGACTTATACAGGAAGTCAAGCGAAAACATTCGCGCAATGAGGCTAAAAGAAAAGGGAATTACAAGCGTGAAAAACGCTGGGAACACAGAGACTACCCCGACTGGGGGTTTCAAATGAGAAGACACGATGAATGGCATAAACCATGGAGAACTTCAGGATTTTGCCAGAGGAACCCTAGATCATATAGCTGCCAAAGATACGGGGATCCTTACAGTGGCTGGTCTTTTGACTTTTTCCCCCACTAACTTAGAAACGAATTTTTGGATGAGAGTAGGCAAAGAGCATATGAATACGAGAGAAGTATCTATCCAAGGACGTCAAGACCTACATCAATAGGATCGGTGACTTTGGATGGGTAGTTCCTCCTAAATAGAAAGGAACCAAATCATGAGTAAGTATATTTATCTGAAGCTAACACTTTTTACAGTCACGCTTCTCGCTTTTGCTGGCATACCAATGAACGCTGAAGCTGTAACAACAACTTCAAAAGCAAGCCTGGGCTTCCAAACGATAAGCTTAGATAATGGTCTTGTGCACCTTATTGACAGACGAGAGCGTAAAAAATGGAAACGTGAGAGAAAAAAATTAAAGCGTGAGCGACGCAAACTCAGGAGCGAGCGCAGAAGATGGAGAGATGATGATTATTATGGCAGAGGTGGGTATCACAACCCGGGGCACGCTGGCGATGTACTAAATCTGTTTGGCGGCATTGCAGGTGCCATTGCAGGCAATCAAAATAGAGGCCGGGAATGCGCCGTTAAAGGAACCAGAGACGGTTACTTCTATAAACCCGGCGATTATGGTTATCACAGCGAAAGAGCAGATCGTTGGTTCTGCTCAGGACGACAAGCCAGAAATAATGGCTATACAAGAGGACGATAACTAAACGCATAAACTGAGAAAATAATAGGGGGCCTGATTATCAGGCCCCCTATTTATTTTGAAACAACAATAACAATATCATTTTATACAACACCTATGCTATAGTGCGGCCCATGAAGAACAGTAAGAATACCCCAGGCTCTAAAAGCACAAAATCCAAAGGATCTAAATCCGTTGGAAAGTCACGAACACAAGCTGTTCGGCTTAAGACTGCTCGTGGCCGCAAGATCTCCTCAACGCGCTGGCTTGAACGTCAGCTTAATGACCCTTATGTTCAAGAGGCTAAGAATGAAGGATACCGTTCTAGGGCCGCATTCAAGCTTGTACAAATTAATGAGAAATTTCATTTCTTAAAGCTCGGTCAAACAATTGTTGATCTTGGTGCTGCACCAGGAGGATGGACGCAAGTCGCTGTAGCGATTTCCAACCCTAAACATCACGACAACAAAATTCTAGCCTTAGACATACAAGAAATTGACCCTATCCCTGGCGCAGTCTGCGTACAAAGAGATATTTTTGCTGAAGATACCATTGCTTTTGTTGAAGAAACGCTTGGTGATAAAGTCGATGTTGTTCTAAGCGATATGTCGCCCCCAACAACAGGACATTCAAGCACGGACCATATCCGAATTATCGCCTTAACTGAAGCGGCACTCGAAGTTGCCATTAAGTTTTTAAAACCAGGCGGATGTTTTGTTTCAAAGGTTTTCAAAGGCGGTACCGAAGGGGAACTCCTTAAAGTACTCAAAGCTCATTTTAAAGAAGTTAAACATGCAAAACCTGCAGCCAGCAGACCTGAATCACCAGAGTCTTATGTTGTTGCGCTTGGGTTTAGAAAAAAGATTTAGGAAAAAACATGAAAAATTCAGCCCGTATCGCCGCCG
>CAYGJW010000049.1:0-3295 GCA_964350415.1 uncultured Alphaproteobacteria bacterium | reverse complement strand
AACTTTATGACGCACTTAGCGCTCAGCAGATGCCTGCCGACACCTTGATCAAAAACTACTTTGTTAAGCGCCGCTATGCGGGATCTAAAGACCGTCGCGCTATCAAAGAAGAATTTTTTAATGTGATGCGCCAGTACGGTTCGCTAAATCGTTTCATAAAAGACAATGCTGCTGAAAACACCAACAGACTGCTTATTCTGACTTATCTTTTGAAAGTGCGTGAAGAAAGCATCGAATCCATTACAGATCTATTTAATGGTGATGCCTACTCCCCCGCGGTTTGTGATGATGCAGAACGTGTTTTTCTTAGCAAAATGTATGATATCCCCTACAACTTTAACCCTATGGATGAATGCCCTACTTGGCTCATTCCTGATTTTGAAGCGACTTTCCCTGAAACAACTTCAGAGCTTCTTGCTGCTCTTTCAGAAAAGGCACCTGTAAATATCCGGGTTAATACGCTGAAATCCTCACCCGAAGTCGTTATAAAGCAGCTGAGTGACCTGGATATCACTGCAAACAAAACAAGCTGGTCTGGGACAGGTCTATCGATTGAGAACTATGCTCCTCTCGTTAACCTCGAATCCTTCAAAAATGGTGACTTTGAAATACAAGACGAAGGATCACAACTGATTGCAGCACTTGTTGCACCTGAAGCTGAGCACACTGTTATCGACTATTGTGCAGGAGCTGGCGGCAAGACACTGGCGCTGAGTGCACTTATGCAGAACCAAGGCAAGATCATTGCTTCTGACATCGACGAGCAACGTCTTAACCGTTCAGATGCCCGCGTCAAAAGGGCCGGCGCAAAGAACATTGAATTCTGGGATCTTGAAAAGATACACAGCACATCACCGAAAGCAGATCGTGTACTTATTGATGCACCTTGCAGCGGCACAGGTCGTTGGAGACGCAATCCAGAGGCTAAATGGCAACTCGACGCTGAAAGACTAGATGAACTCTGCAATACACAAGCTGAGATTCTGAACAAAGCAAAAAAATATGTGAAGCCTGGTGGCTGGCTTGTTTACGCGACATGTTCCGTACTAAAGCGCGAGAATGCGGCACAAATTGAAAAATTTATTGAGCAAAACCCTGAATTTTCAGTTCTTGACTATCAGACAGTCTGGACGAAGCGTTTCCCAGAAACATCTCCTCCAACCAAAACAGGACCTTTCCTTGAATTAACACCAGCAGAACATCAAACAGATGGATTTTTTGTTGCTATCCTGAGTTGTAGCATGCTAGGAAAATAGAGCTACACATGTGAAAAACAACTGAGTAATGTACCATGCAGGATCCTATAAGCAACATAATTGAGGATTTTAAAGAACCCCAGTTTTATGAATTTGCTTATGAAAATGCGCCTGATATCTACATTTTGATCGACCCAGTAAATTCTCGTATTCACCACTGCAATCACACTTTCTCTGACCTTACTTCTATCGCCAAGGAAGAAATTCTCAACAAGCCTTTAACATCCCTGTTTTCCTCACGAACAACAGGGATTGTCAAAGATGGGCTGGCATTACTCCGCCGTTATGGTCATTTTCGTAACTTAACGCTTCAGCTCAAACGTGATAGCAAACGAACAACACCCGTTCTGATGAGTGCAATTTCTCTTCGCAACGAGCAAGGAAATATACTCTACTATCACCTTATTCTGCGAGAGATTAAAGAAATTAAGAGTGAAATTAATTCCATTAAAAAAGAAGCGGCTAGCAGCCAAGACACCCTTATAAAAAATAAAATCATGACATTGTCTATGATCGAAAACTTAAGTGACGGTATTGTTGCTGTGGACGCTGAAGGTAAGTTTTTAATTTTTAATAAGCCTGCAGAAAAAATTCTTGGTATTGGTGCAACACAAACAGCCCAAGATGAATGGACCAACACCTACGGTCTCTCTCGGCCAGACACAGAGGAACTGTTTGAAACAAAAGACCTTCCTTTAGTCCGCGCCTTAAATGGTGAATCTATTAGGAATGTTGAAATACTGATTATTAACCCACATATTAATAAAAAAAATTACATTAAAGTATCTGCCTCGCCTTTTTATGACGACGATAAAAATCTTCTCGGGGCAGTCGCTGTTTTATCAAATACAACCCAAGATAAAAAACGCATTTTTGAACTTGAAGAAGAAAATCAAAAACTCAAAAAACTGTTATCTGAAAAAGACTCATAAATTACAGGTTAACATCGGATAAATTATAGTCTAACACCCCGGCGGCAACCGTATTTCCAGCGCACCACCCTACCTGAATCTGGTCTGATAGCCTCAACCTTTAGCAATATGAATCCGAAACATTGAACAAAGCGTCTGTAAAGTGAGGCTTATCTTGCTCCCACTATTTTTTCTCCAATATACGTTCCTACATAAGTTCCGAGTTTACGCAATGGATAAGTGAGTACTCTGTAAGCCGCACTCAATGGATTCCATAACGTTTCAACTTGCTGTTTATGTGCTGTGTTTTTACGATGATTATGCTCAACTTTTGCTGGAAAAATTTTAATATAATGATCCTTACCAACGGCAAGACTTACAATCGAAATTTTAACTTTTGATGGAGTAATCGCATCAATATTTTTTGACTCTATTGTTCCAGCTACTGATTTCGCCTTTTTTGTACCTTCTTGCGATAACTTCCATTGAGCACTTTGGTTTGCGAAAAAATCACTAATTTGTTTTTTGGATTCAGGCGATAAGTCTCCACCTGAATAGCGTGATTCACCTAAAATCTGCTTAGCTGTTCCATCTGAAAAATGAACCGTATAAATATCTCTCTCCATTTCAACAATAGCGTTGACAACTGGAATACTTTGTTCTTTTTTTGCATATACGCTTGATATAGGCAGACATAACGATGTAAGCATAAGTACTGCTGTAAACTTATTCATTTTATTCCTCATATTTTGATTCTTAAATCTTAATATACACTTACTTTATTATATAATTCTATTATATTTTTATTCTTCATTAAAATGTATTGAACAATCTGACGCACAAACATTTCAAAAAATTATGTTCTTAAGGGGGCATCGTAATGGCGCAAATCAAGCGCTATCATGAGCACGCAGCAATGCAGATGAAACAATCATAAAACAACAGCAGAATGAGAGAATTTACTAAACGATATCCAGGCTAACACCCGGCGGCAAACGTTGCTGCAACGCGCCACCCACCTGAATCTGTGAAATTGACGTGGCCAGGCCCGTTTCATCATCTGTTTCGACAAAGATACCGCACAAACTTGCCTGCCCCTCAGCGGGCGTAAAACGCTCACTAGGCACC
>CAYGJW010000048.1:6383-9676 GCA_964350415.1 uncultured Alphaproteobacteria bacterium | reverse complement strand
GCCAGAAAAAGTATAAATTGCACCGGGTGGGTATCATATCAAAATACAGCATGGGGAGGGCGGTCCAGTTGTTGCCCTGAGTGCCGATAAAGGCGCGTATTCTTGTTGCCCATCAGCCGATATTATGATTGAAAGCTTGGCAGAAATTTATGGCAAAGAGCTGCTTGTTGTTGTGTTATCAGGCATGGGGGTGGATGCCCTTAAAGGTTGTAAGATCGTTGTAGAAAAAGGCGGCAACATCATTGTCCAGGATAAAGAAAGCAGCGTTGTATGGGGGATGCCGGGCGCTGTGGTTGCTGAGGGATTAGCAATTGAAGTCTTGCCTATTGATGCGATGCAAAGTCGTGTTATTGATTTAGCTTCATAGCCTAGTGATTCTATAATTTAAAAAGTTAGATCTGTAATTTTATAGAAAAACGAAAATAACAAAATGATGAGGCCATTGTTTCTACAAGGCTTTTTGATAATTTAATTCTGAATCTTGTTCATGAATTTATTGCTCAGATAAATCTAACCCTATTGTGTTGCTGCTTTCGATATCAAAATCCTGAGCTTTTATTGGAATGACAATAGATGAGCGTACTTGCTCAAGAAAATTGCTTTCTTTAGATGTTAATGAATAGGGCGCGCTCGTGATCCCTCCTGTAAGCCTGGCCAAGCTTAATTTTACAGGGGTTTCTAAAAAGCTATAAATGTATTCGTATAATGCAGGGGTATTTTCAGAAGGATAGGCAGAAATGTATCCCGTTATAAAAATACAATAACATTCAAGTAAGTATGATTGTTTTTTACCATCTGTTTTTTCAATGATTTTCCATTCAATTAAGGGCATGAGCAAAATACAGTAAAGATCTCGTGCAATTGAGATTGGTTTATTCAACGCATAGGAGAATGTCTCGTTATCAATGAGTGTAATGAGATCGCTGTCTAAATCATAAAAAATATTAGCCCAGTGGGCGTCGCCATGTATCACAGTTGTTTTATATAAATCTAAGAGATCATTGTTATTACCTAGATCATTTACCAATGTACTTAAATCCATATGGTCAAAGTGGAGCGCCCCTATTTGCTGCCCTAAAGTAGAGAAGGCTTTACGCAAAGTATTTTTATTGCCTTTTTGGATAAGATTTTTTAAAGACTGACCAGAAGCAGGGTGAAGCAATACAAAATACTTAGACTGTTTCCTTTTTTTATTATTTTTTATAATTTCAGATAATTCATTATAAGTAAAAATATGGTCATGAAATGCAATATGGATACAAGGTTTTTTATTTATATTTTTTAGCTTTTCTGCACTCCTAACGGCGTCTAGATTCATAGCTTCTAAGGGACCATTTTTTAGAGGCTTAATAATAAGCACAGTTTTAAAGTCTTCTGACATGCGTGGATCAAGCGCACAAAATTTAACTTCAACCTTAATAATATTTTCCGAAAAAGTGCCGCCTTTTTCTGATGTTATGCGAACGTAGTCTGGGTTAAATTTTGTTCTGCCATCCTCTTGAATGTGTAGTCTATCAGGAAGCAGGTTAAAAAAATGCTGGCCATTATAGTCTTGTGAGGTGTTTTTTGTTATTAACCAATTCTCTACGGATTCTGCGGTCAGTCCTTGTGCTTGGATTGTTTGGTTTTGAACTTCTGGATAAGGAAATGCGTGAGATTTATATGTAAAAATTAAGCATAAACAACAGGACAGTAATAAATATTTAATGTTTTTTATATGCATTGCTAATCTCTAAATTTTTAAAATATCCTGTATCATAGAGCCTTTAAAAATAACTTGCAAGTGTTCTTTTTAGTAAATAAGGTGGTTGACTAATTGTTTTTAGCTATATGATTTGCGCACATGATTCATGTTTTGTGCCTCATTTGTTGGCTTTGTAACTTTTTTGAAAAATTTTCTGAGTATATAGGAGTTCCAGATGCGGAATGCTGTTTTTTTAGGAATCTTAATTTTAGGCTTTGTCGCAACGTGTGCGGAAACAGACATGTATGTGCCTGCCTTCCCAAATATGCTGGAATTTTTTGCCACCACAGAAGCAAAGCTTCAGCTGATTCTTGGTGTCAATTTTATTGGTATATGTATTGGAAGCTTATTTTATGGTCCTGCTTCCGATTCCTTTGGGCGCCGAAGTGTCATGTTGTTTTGCACGACCCTTTTTGTCGTTGGGGGCCTTGGCTGTGTGTTCTCAAACACCATTGAAGGAATGATTTTTTGGCGGTTTATCCAAGGCGTTGGTGGTTCAGGGCCGATGACTGTTGGGTGTGCTGCGATTTTTGACCGCATGGAAGCTGAACGTGCAGCAAAGGTTATGGCTGTTTTGAATACCCTTGTCGTTGCACTGATTGCAGGGGCCCCTGTGCTTGGCGGCTGGTTGAATGCAACTTTAGGGTGGCGCTCGAACTTTATTGCAATTGCAGCGCTAGGGGCTGCCTTTTTGTTTTGTCTGGTCTTTTTCTTTGAGGAGCCACTTGAGAAAGAACGACGTAAGGTTTTTAATCTTCGTATGATTATGCGGGATTATTTAACAATGTTTAAGAGCCTGCCTTTCATGGCGAACACTTTAATTTGTAGCTTGCTGTTTGGCGGCTTCTTTGTCTATGTAGCGAATCTCTCTTTGATCTTTGTTAATCACCTGGGCGTGGATGATTATAGCTATCGTTTCTATCAGGCCTCTGTGTTGTTTATCTTCTTCATTGGAAGTGCAACCTCCGTTAAGGTTATCGATTGGATTGGGATGGAGCGTATGAAAAATATTGGTAGTGCCTTTATTATTACGGGCGCCATTGCTTTTTATGCGGCTGCGCATTTATTTGCTGATTCCCCTATGATTCTTAACGGTGCGATGATTGTCTTTATGATTGGGCTGTCTTATTCCATTGGGGTGTTCTTTGTTTATGCCATGGAAGTGTTCCCGCATATGAATGGTGCGGCTTCTGCATTGATTCAAGCAATACGTTTGTTTTTATCTGCCTTTGTCGTTTGGATCGGGGGATTGCTGTTTGATGGCACGATGATGCCTGTCGCGACAATGATCTTTATGATGGTTGCCTTATCTGTAGGGCTTCATATCTTAGCCAAGCGCTCGCAGAGAAAGATACAAGCTGCTGTTGTTTAGAAAGCTTATTTTTTTGAAAATAAGCTTTCTAATAGCCGTTTTCTTTTTTGATTGCCTTGTTTGTAGTCTTTATGTAAACAACTGAATGCCGGGGTTCTGGGCGCTTAATGGCGGGGTTGTGTTGTTTTTTTGCAACGGGGACAGATAAAATGTCTTGGTTTGTGTCATGTGTAGTGG
>CAYGJW010000048.1:0-6373 GCA_964350415.1 uncultured Alphaproteobacteria bacterium | reverse complement strand
GAATTGACCTGATTAAGTTGTTAAGTTGGGTTCAGGTTCATAAAGTTTTTTAGGAGAAAAAAATGAAGTTTGGAAAAATAAGTGCAGTAGCAGCCGCTGCTGTTATTGCTGTAGCTGGTAACGTTGTTGCTGGTGGTGGATACACTGCAGAACCAACTGCTGCTAGCTCTGATTACATGTTTTGGGCTGATGCTAAAACAGGTTACGAGCGTACGACTCAATCTATTGGTCGTGTAAAAGGCAAAACAGGTTTTTGGGCTGTGCGCACTAAAATGGGTGTGGAAGCAACTGCAGGCAGCATGGAAGGCCTTGGTCTTGAAACGCGTCTAGGCGGTATGTTCTCTACATCGAAAAAATCTCTTGGTTTAGGTGTTGCTGAAGTTGGTGTTTCTGCTGGTTGGAACTTTGGTTCTATGATCTCTGAAGGTATGACTGTTCGCCCTTCTGTTGGTTACGAGCGTCGTAACGGCTTATTCAATGGTGTTCTTGTTAATCTTGATCTTGGAACTCAGTTCGCTGACGATCATTACATTGGTGTCCGTGGGGGCGTAAACTTCCTTTTCGGTCGTAATGCTAAAAATCTACGTAAAACTGGTTATGAAGTTACTGGTCAATATAAATACAACATGACGAATGCTGTATCTTTAGGTCTTGACCTTGGTTACCGTAATTACAAAGCTAAAGGTCTTAAGCGCAGCATGCACCACTATCAAGTGCTAGCTGGCGTAAGCTTTTCTGCTTAATCAGATTAGTTAGATTTGATGTAAAAGGGGGGGGTCCAATTGGGTCCCCCTCTTTTTATTTAAAATGGCTGTTTTGAGTGTCTTCTTGTGCAAGCTTATCTCGTGTCATCACGTACTCTAAGTGAGCTGCGGAACTTGCCGAGATCTGAAACAAAATCCCTCAGTTTAAGATTCATTTTGCTCTTAACGATTGTGTGTGTTTTTTACAACATAGATGATTTGTTTATATGCTTCTTGCTTGTAGTTATAGGATGTATTGAAGATATTTAATAAGTTCAGGGTCTGAATTCATTAAATGTTTAGGAGAGAGAAATGAAGTTTGGAAAATTAAGTGCAGTAGCTGTTGCTGCTGTTGTTGCCGTCGCTGGTAACGTTGTTGCTGGTGGTGGGTATATGCCTGAAGCATCTGCAAACGGTTCAGATTATATGTTTTGGGCTGATGCTAAAACAGGTTACGAGCATGTAAATCGTAGCATTGCTAAGCGTATTAATCGTGGCGCTCACTGGGGTGTTCGCGGTAAGTTCGGCGTAGAGTCTACTGCAGGTAGCCTACAAGGTCTTGGTTTTGAAGGTCGCGTTGGTGGTCTTTTCGGAACACGCAAAAAAAGCCGCAGTGCTTTTGAAGGTGGCGCATCTTTAGGTTGGAACCTTGGTTCTATGATGGACAGCGACATGACTTTCCGCCCAATGGTTGGTTATGAGCACCGCTATGGTAGCTTAAATGGCGTTCTTGTTAACCTTGATCTTGGAACTCAATTCGCTGAAGAGCACTATGTTGGTGTTCGCGGTGGTTTGAACTTCCTTTTTGGTCACCGTGCTAAGAAGCAACGTCGTATCGCTTATGAGCTTGCAGGTCTATACAACTACAAGTACAGCGACATGATGGGCTTTGGTCTTGAAGTTGGTTACCGTAACTACGGCACAAAGCGTGCACATAAAAACGTACACCACTACCAAGTATTGGCTGGCGTAAGCTTCACAAGCTAATCAGCTCTTTTAGATCTGATGTAAAAGGGGGGGGGCAATTGGGTCCCCCTTTTTTTTAATGATTCTTTTTCCTGATCTCGTCGTTAAACCTCTATGACGAACCAAAAGTACGACGTGGCGAGACTTGCCTAAATCTGAAACAAAATCCCTTATTTTAAGTTGTTTTAGAATTTATACGAGTCATTACGTCTTCTGCATAACGTAGCTTGTGTATAGTGTATTCTTTCTATTTCCTATCCCGGTGATCTTTTAAAAGGTTGAAACGTATCTTTTTAGCAACATCAGTTTTGAATGGTTAGGTCCTTACTTTATAGGCTATTGCAGGACAAGGTTCTGTTTGCTAAGGCTGTGATCTCAGCGGCTTAACCTTTTCAGTTTGAGCTATTCTATAGAACTTAGGAGTAGATAAATGACTTTACGTAAACTTGGGGCTGTAACGCTTTTAACTGCGATGCTTACAGGCACAGCTGCTCAGGCAAGCTGTTGTGATGGAATGGATGAGCCAAAAGCTCAACCTAAATCAGATATGATGTTTTATGCCAATCTTCGTACAGGATATGAGCGCATCAATGAACCAATTGGTAATGCATCAAAAGGCGCTCAGTGGGGCTTTCATTCAAAGCTAGGTATTGAATCTGCTTTAGGCTTTGCATTTGAAAGCCATGTTGGCGGTTTTTTCCCAACGAGCTCTAAAGTAGGAGCCCATCGGCGTTTTGATGGAATTCTTGAGTTGAATTCATCATTAGGCTGGAATTTTGGTCCAATGATTGACTCTGACTTAACCTTAAAGCCAATGGTTGGTTATGCGCATCGCTATGGCCGTTTACATGGTGTGCTTATTAATTTGGATGTTGCAACACGTTTTGCTGAAGATCACACAATTGGTGTTCGCGGTGGTCTCAATATCCTTTTCTCTCAGCGTGCAAAATTTATGCGTAAAAAAGGTTATGAGTTTGATGCTTCCTATGCTTATGCACTTGGTGAGAATTATAGCATTGGCCTCGATCTTGGTTACCGTAATTATAAGCAAAAAGGCGTGCGCCGTTCTGTGCATCATTATCGTATGCTTGCAGGATTCAGCTATAACGGCTAAAAAACCAATCCTTTGAGACGATTTTTTGTTACAAGCTTATTTCGTGTCCTCACGTACTGGTATGAAATGTACCAAACGTACGCTGCGGGACTCAGTTGCGCTTTGCCTAAAACTCGTCTTAAACACTTCATTTTTATAAAAAGCCATTCTATGGACAATTGCAGCGTTAACTTCGGCTTTCGAGAATTCACGTATCCTTAAGATGTGTTAAAGTTTTTCAAATCAAAGTTGCCTCTCTCTTGCCATAAAATGGCTTTTTATTTTCTTAGATTATTTATAGATATAAATCTTCAACAATCCTAAGTTCATCGTTTTCCTCTCCGTCTGTTTCTGAGTCATGGCTGTTATCCTCAGGCTCATCAGATTCCATGCCTGTCATTGCTTCATCATCATCTTCTAATGCAATTTTAGGCTTATAAACTTTAAAGTCCTTATAGACTTCTGCAAAACAGTTTTCTTTTAATCCTGCTTTATCCTTGGGATCGTGGGGAATGCTCTTGTTTTTATTAGTCCATAAATCTAAATACTTTCCTTTTTTGAGCTTCTTTGGCTTTTTCCGTCTTGCATTACAGATCGTGTGCATAGAGCCTGACCATCTTTATCGTATACTTGGAATTCCCCTTTTTTATTGGGGGTAATGTGCCAATAGGCAGCTTGGCTTATGCTAAATTCTTCACTGTATCTTGTCTTTTTAGGAGGAGGCTGCGAGATATTTTCTGCATCTTATTGCATGTTCTTTATCTTCATGTGATGGGTACCCTCTTCTTGGAGCTGGATAAAAATTGAGTATTAGCCCTGGTATTTCATGATTTTACCTCAAAAAACTGCCATAAAGACAATCCTATTGACTTACATATGTAGTTGTGTCATACTTACTTATCTTGATGGTTTGTTATCAAGAAATTAATATTACCGATTGAAGAGATTTAAGGAGTCATTGGTCATGAATTGTTTTTTTAAAGTTATTAGAAATGTAAGTTTCAGTTTTGTTGTTGCAGTTATTTTTTGTAGTGCGTCATGGGCAATTACGCCGGTTAATGAGGTTGAGGCGAGCAGAAGTTTACAGGATTGTGCTGATCATACCGTTATCGTCATTGATGGGGGGTTTGATACAGAAAATAAAGCTTTGCATGAAGCTTTTATAACAAAAAAGTATGTTTCTAGCTCTGTAAAGAAATCAAGTGAGTTGCGCAAGTTGAATATGCATAATGAGGATACATATAAAAATTATCTAAAGATAATGGATGAAATATCTCATGGAACGCACACTTCCGGGATTATTGCTGCTAAAAATTTAGGATTGGCAAAAAATTGTAAAATTATTCCTATTGATGTTTTAGATAGAACAATCGATGAAGCACTCGAAATAGCTCTTTCTCTCGTAAAGAAGCAAAATATTAGTGCAATTAATATCTCGTTAAGACTTTCGTCGGCTGAACAAGAAGCAATTTCAGAAAAAACATCGAGCTTAGTAAAGGAAATTTGCAAACATACCGTTATTTTTAAATCCCCAGGAAATGGAGGGACTTACATGGGGGATGATGCGAGAACAAAAAGTCTAGCTGATCTTAGTTCTGCTTGTAAGGGGAGAATGGTTCTTGTTGGAAATATTTATTGTAATGCTTTTTGTGAAAAGTCACTGCATGAAAGTAGTGAGCGGGCAGGTATTGCAAAAAACTTTATTTCCGCCCCAGGTACACGCATTGATTCTTATGTGGCGTTAGATGAAATTGAGAGGCACTCAGGAACTTCGATGTCATCACCTATGGCTTTAGGTCTGTATATCAATCTTCTTGAAAAGCTAATACAAGATCATAAAAATGAAGTTACAATGGATGATGCTTTAAATGTTCTATTTGTTTCTGCGAACAAAAAGGATGGAAGCGGAGGATACCTTAAATCTAAAGATGTAGGGGCTGGTGTAATTGACTTAAATAACGCGGTAAAATGCGCCGATGAAATTCTTGGATTTGGACCTAACCTTGATGACTGGGTGATTATTGAAGATAATAAAAGCTTTAATGATCATAGTGTTAAAGACAAAGGTTTTATTTCGAATATGATAAATTCAATGGATTACTTTAGGTTGTGGTCCTAACTTGTCCTAACGGTGAAAGACCTGGGTTTATTTAGCCCAGGTCTTTCATGATTTTGCTTTTTTGCCGTGACCAGTCGCGGTCTTTTTCTGTCGCACGCTTGTCAATTTTCTTTTTACCTGTTCCGAGGCCAAGCTGAACTTTGATAACGCCGCGCTCGTTAAAATAAAGCGACATAGGAATAAGCGTTGCGCCTTTTTTCTTTACAGCACCGACTAATTTTGCGATTTCACGTTTATGAAGCAGCAGTTTACGTACGCGATAAGGTTCGTGGTTAAAACGGTTTGCTTGCTTGTATTCAGGAATATGAAGGTTTAACAGGACGATGTCACCGTCTTGCTCAGTCGCATGGGCGTCGGCAATATTTGCTTGCCCCAGGCGCAGGGATTTTACTTCAGTGCCTAAAAGGACAATACCTGCTTCAAAAGTCTCTTTAATTTCATAATCGTATCGAGCGCGTCGATTTACAGCGATCGTACCCGGTTTTGTTTTCTTTGCCATGCTTTCCTCGGGGCCTAAAGGCTTAATCTGTGAGGAGTTTTAAGTCCTGAAGTACTTGTTTTATCATAGCCTTTGACGTATCGCAAGGCAGGACAAGGGGAAGGCGTATTTCATCCGTACAGAGTTCAAGCAAATGCGCTGCATATTTAACGGGTATCGGATTTGATTCACAGGCCATCGCTTGCCATAAAGGTAATAAGGTTCTGTTTATTTCGTCAACAGTCGCAAAGTCACCTGCAGTCCATGCATTATGGAGTTTAGTGCAGAGTTCTGGTGCGATATTTGAGGCGACAGAAATACAGCCATCACCACCTTGTGCGAGGTAGGGAACAATGTCGTCGTCATTTCCTGTTAGCATGCAAAAGCCATCTGGTATGCAGGAGCGTAGCTTCAGAGGCCTGGAAAGGTCGCCTGTGCAATCTTTTACACCGACAATGCGCGGTAGTTGTGCAAGCTGTGTAAGCGTTTTAAAGTCAAGACTTACGCCGCAGCGACCAGGATGCTCATAAATTAAGATCGGAATATCTGTCGCATCGTGGACAGCCTTGAAATGCGCATAAAGCCCATCTTGTGTCGGTTTGTTATAGTAGGGCAGCATAATAAGCGCAGCTTGTGCCCCAGCTTTTTGAGCGAAAAGCGTAAGCTCGATGGTTTTTGCGGTGCAATTGCTACCTGTACCAACGATGATGGGAATTTGTCCATTGGCAAATTGGGTGGAAGCGAGGACGAGCTGGCGATATTCTTGGTCCGATAAAGTAGGGGCCTCTCCTGTTGTTCCATTGACAACGAGGGCCGAGGTGCCGCTGTTAATTTGCCACATAATCATCCGCTCAAATGCATCGATATCCAGTGCATTGTTCTTGAAAGGGGTGACTAGGGCTGTGATCGATCCTTTAAACATGGGAGCTCCCAAAACGACAGGTTAGTAGAGTATTATTTATAACGTGTACTGG
>CAYGJW010000047.1:0-9691 GCA_964350415.1 uncultured Alphaproteobacteria bacterium | reverse complement strand
TAAGACCGTTGCTTTAACTTCTTTTTCAATCTTTTTCAAATCTTCATCTTTAACCGCTTTTTGGGAAATCAATAAATCCAAGTACTTTTTAATAGGATCACGTCTTTCTTTAGCGTCTGCAACCTCTTCCTTCGAACGATACGTCGCAGGATCAGACATTGAATGACCACGGAAACGGTAGGTTGACGCCTCAATAATCATTGGGCCTTTACCAGACCGGCAGTGTTCAACAGCCATCATACCGGCTTCACGAACAGCCAAAACATCCATGCCATCAATTTTCACACCTGGGATTCCATAAGCGGCACCGCGCTTATAAAGCTCTTGCCCTGCAACCGCGCGCGGCACAGAAGTCCCCATGGCATAGTGATTGTTTTCGATAACAAAAATGACCGGTAACTTCCAAAGCGCGGCCATATTAAAAGCCTCGTAAACTTGCCCTTGGTTGACGGCACCATCTCCAAGATAAGACATGCAAACAGAATCATTACCGCGATATTTATGTGCAAACGCAATCCCCGCGCCCAAAGGAACCTGAGCACCCACAATACCGTGCCCACCAAAGAAATTCTTTTCTTTGCTGAACATGTGCATGGACCCGCCCTTACCTTTTGAATAACCGCCTTCGCGGCCTGTAAGTTCAGCCATAACGCCGCGCGATGACATCCCGCAAGCAAGCATGTGACCGTGATCCCGGTAACTGGTAATGACAGCATCTGTCGGCTTTAATGCGGACTGCAAACCAACAACAACTGCTTCTTGGCCAATGTACAAATGGCAAAAACCACCGATGAGGCCCATTCCATAAAGCTGGCCTGCCCGTTCTTCGAAACGACGGATAAGCAGCATCATTTCATACATTTCTAGAAGCTTATCTTTCTTAAGTCCCCCCAAAGCATCTGCAGACTGATTTGTCGCAGCTTTCGTATTGGGTTTCGCTTTTTGTTTCGATGCCATTCTTTTCAACTCCAATTTTTGCAAGTTATATGCTTGTTTTTAGCCTTATTTCACGAATAAAGCAAGCATCACTCGACTATATCATGCTCTTGGGCAAGCTCAAACTCATCTGGACGACCATATCCAAAAACAGCCCTGACGCGTTCATCTAAAATTTCTGTATCCAGGTTCTCTGAGCGCATTCTTGATACGCGATGCTCAAGCCCCTGACGTTTTTCGGTAATCTGTGCAAGTGTTTGCTTTGCTTCGGATACTTGTTTATCCAAAGAGATATAATTGGATAAACCACGATCCCCTTGAAAAAAGTGGAAGAAAAAATAGGCAAAGACAAAGACACTACAAGCAAGGCCCACAGCATATTTCGCTTTTCGTCTTAACCAATAATGGTACATAAGGACCCGCACTTAATAAAACCAGATGGGGAACATCCCCAACACCCCATAAAAATAAAGCAATTCAGCTTATTTTACAAACGATCAGACAAGCTCTTCTTCAATTCGTAGCAACCTGTTGTATTTGGATAACCTTTCTGAACGGGAAAGAGAGCCTGTTTTAATTTGCCCGGAACCCGTTGCAACAGCAAGGTCCGCAATAAACGTATCCTCTGTTTCACCTGAACGATGCGAAATCACAGTTTTATACCCCGAACGATGCGCAAGTTCCACAGCATCAAGCGTTTCTGTCAATGTTCCGATTTGGTTCAGCTTGATTAAAACTGCATTCGCCGCACCTTTTCGGATGCCGCGCTCAATACGTTTAGGGTTTGTAACAAACAAGTCATCGCCAACCAGTTGTACTTTTTTCCCAAGCTTTTTAGTCAGCTCCGTCCAGCCAAACCAATCGTCTTCAGCTAAAGCGTCTTCAATGGAAATAATTGGGTATTTTTCAACGAGACCTTCGTAATATTTAATCATCCCAGCTGAGTCTAAAACTTTACCCTCACCTTCCATGTGGTAATGGTTATCACGATAAAACTCAGTTGCAGCAACATCGAGGGCCAGGGCAATTTCTTCACCGGGTTTGTATCCTGCATTTTTGATCGCTTGCAAAAGTAGCTCAAGCGCGTGATCAGCACTTTTTAAAGCAGGTGCAAAGCCGCCCTCGTCACCCACACTCGTACTCAGCCCCTGATCGCTTAGAAGCTTTTTCAACGAATGAAAAACCTCAGATCCCATCCGCACGGCATCTTTAGTCTGCGTTGCCGATACAGGCACAATCATAAATTCTTGAATATCCAGCGGATTATCCGCATGGGCCCCGCCATTAATAACATTCATTTGCGGCATAGGTAAACGGTGTGCGGCAACACCGCCCAAATAACGATACAGCGGTAAATCCAGTTCCTCCGCAGCAGCGCGTGCCACAGCCATACTAACGCCCAGCATTGCATTTGCGCCAAGCCGGCTTTTATTCGGCGTACCGTCAAGATCAATCATGGCCTGATCAATCAGACGCTGATCCGTCGCATCTAAACCGCACAGCGTATCGTGGATCTCGTCCTCAACGTTTTGCACAGCCTGCATAACGCCTTTACCATGATAACGGCTCATATCACCGTCACGCAGCTCTAGCGCTTCATGGGTGCCTGTTGAGGCACCAGAAGGCACAGCAGCTCGGCCTAAAACGCCGCTATCAAGATGCACATCAACTTCGACTGTTGGCAACCCACGACTATCGAGAATTTCTCGAGCCTCAATTGAAATGATCTCTACCATGCCTATTCCTAGCTTGTATTTTAAGCTGTTAGCTTAACAGGATATGCTTTTGCAACTTTATCAATCGCCATCAAAGTATCAATCACTTCAGGGATATCAGATAAACGAATCATGTTCGGTCCATCACTCAGTGCATTATCTGGATCATCATGGGTTTCCATAAATACACCAGCAATACCGGTTGCAACTGCAGCCCTTGCAAGGACTGGCGCAAATTCACGCTGTCCGCCACTTGATCCGCCTTGACCGCCCGGTTGTTGCACTGAATGGGTTGCATCAAAAATCACAGGATAACCCAAAGCACCCATGATCGGCAGGCCGCGCATGTCAGAAACCAAAGTGTTATAGCCAAAACACGTACCGCGATCACAGGTCATAATATTGTGATTGCCCGTTGTTGCAATTTTCTCAACAACGTTTTTCATATCCCAAGGCGCAAGAAATTGGCCTTTTTTAACATTAAGCGCTTTGCCTGTTTTACCAGCAGCGATCAATAAATCCGTTTGGCGACATAAAAATGCAGGAATTTGCAGAACATCAACAACTTGACCAACAATTTCGCATTGCTCAGGCGTATGGATGTCCGTCAAAATCGGGCAACCGTATTTGCTTTTGATTTCCGCAAGAATTTCCAAGCCTTTATCCATGCCAATACCGCGCTTGGTCGACATGCTTGTTCTGTTTGCTTTGTCATAAGAAGACTTAAAAATAAGCCCAATGCCTTTTTCTTTCGAAATTTCAGTTAAAGCATGAGCCATTTCCATCGCATGCTCTCTGCTCTCAATCGAGCATGGTCCTGCAATAATAGAAAGCGGCTGGTCATTACCAAATTTAATGTCACCAACTTGAACGTGATGTTGCTTTTTCATAAACAAATGATCCTTTCTTAAACGAGTCGGCTGTGCTTAAGCGCAGCTTCAATAAATGATGCAAACAAGGGGTGTGGATCCAGGGGCCTTGATTTAAGCTCTGGATGAAACTGCACGCCAATAAACCAAGGATGGTCAGGTATTTCAACAATTTCAGGCAGATTTCCATCTGGGGAAAGTCCTGTGAAATACATTCCAACATCTTCAAGCTGCTGACGATACTGAATATTAACTTCATATCTGTGGCGGTGGCGCTCAGAAATTTCATCTTTGCCGTAGATACGGTGCGTCTTACCGCCCACAGCAAGCTTACAAGCATAAGCTCCTAGACGCATGGTGCCGCCAAGATCCGTTTCTTCAGTGCGCGTTTCAACGCGATCGCCTTTTTTCCATTCGGTCATAAGACCAACGATATTTTGCTCACATGGACCAAATTCTGTGCTACCCGCGCCAGGTAAACCCAGCAGGTTCCGTGCAACTTCGATGACCGCCATTTGCATACCGAAACAAATACCAAAATATGGAATATGATTAACGCGCGCAAACTTCGCCGCTGCAATTTTACCTTCTGCGCCACGCTCACCAAAGCCGCCAGGGATTAGGATACCGTGCACATCTTGTAGATAGCAATGAGCCTCTTCCCGCTCAAAAATTTCTGAGTTAAGCCATTTCAGGTTCACACGCACATTATTGGCAATGCCGCCATGGACAAGCGCTTCTGATAACGATTTGTATGCATCTGGTAAGGACGTATACTTTCCAACGATACCAATAGTTACTTCACTTTCAGGTGAAATGATTCGGTTAACAATTTTGCTCCAGGCGCTCAAGTCCGGTTCCTTAAAATCCAAACGGAAATGCTTGAGGACGCAGCGGTCCAGTCCTTGCTTGCTATAAGCTTCAGGAACGGCATAAATCGTTGGCACATCGACTGCAGAAATAACATTGCCTTCTTTGATGTTACAGAAGAGCGAGATCTTACTGCGCACATCAGAAGCCAGCTCTTGATCACTGCGACACATCAGAATATCTGGTTGAATTCCAACGCTTAAGAGTTCTTTTACAGAGTGCTGAGTTGGTTTCGTTTTGCGTTCCCCTGCACTGGGAATATACGGCAACAGCGTCAAATGAATAAACAAACAGTTCTCATCACCAAGCTCGTTACCAAGCTGACGGATAGCTTCTAAAAATGGCAGACTTTCAATATCACCAACGGTACCACCAATTTCGCATAAGATAAAATCTGTGTCTTCTGTGTCAGATGTAATAAAGCGCTTGATCATATCCGTAACGTGCGGGATAACCTGAACGGTTGCCCCTAGGTAGTCACCACGACGCTCATGACTGATCACCTCTGAATAAATACGGCCCGTTGTTACATTATCGGCCTTCTTGGCATCAACGTTCGTAAAACGCTCATAATGACCAAGATCCAGGTCAGACTCTGCCCCATCATCTGTAACAAAAACCTCACCATGTTGAAACGGACTCATCGTTCCCGGATCAACATTTAGATAAGGATCCAGTTTTCTCAGGCGAACACGGTAGCCGTGCGCTTGCAACAAAGCACCAAGGGACGAGGTTGCAATTCCTTTACCTAAGGAAGAAACAACACCGCCCGTAACAAAAATATATCGTGTCATTATCCAACTACAGATTATCGATCAAATTAGCAAAAAAAAGCGGAGTAATTACTCCGCCTCAGGAACTTTCGGTGCGCTTGGCGCTTGAGCTGCTGCAGGAACTGAGCCCTCTGGAGCTGTGCCCTTGCCAGTTGATGCAGGCGCTGAAACCGGTGCAGCTGGCATACCGCTATCAAGAATCGATGTTTCTGAAGAGCGACCACCGCGTGCCATAATCGCAAGCACAAGGCTGAGGCCAATGAAAAGAGCTGCTAAAATTCCTGTCAAACGCGTCAGGAAATTTGCTGAGCCACGGACGCTCATCATGCCCCCCATAGCACCACTACCGCCCATACCGCCTAGTCCGCCTTCACTTCTCTGCAGAAGTACCGAACCAATCAAACACACAGAAACGATAATGTGGAAAACGATTAGAACTGTTACCATAAATAACCCAACCTTCATCTAAACTGCTCATCACTGATATAAGCAGTTATACTACAATTACTAAAACCCAAACAGAGTTGTAGCGCTTTTCTGGAAAAAATTCCAGGTCAACTTTGACATATTTTCCAAAAAGATGCCACCTTCAAGCTTGCACCGCCCACAAGAACACCATCAATTTCGGCAGAACCCAGCAAATCCTTAACATTTCCAGGTTTCACAGACCCGCCATAAAGTACAGCTTCTGGCGATCTTCCAAGTTCTTTGACAATCGCACGAATTTTTTTATGCATTTGCTCAATTGATTTTATCGACGGGATCTTCCCTGATCCAATTGCCCACACAGGCTCGTAAGACACGATCACCCCGGGCAGTACATTATCCTGGTCAAGGGCTTCCCGCAGTTGGCGTTCAATAACAGCCTCAGCATCACCTGCCTCATGCTCATCAAGTCCCTCACCAACGCATAAAACAGCTTGTAGACCAGCCTTCTGAGCTTCAACAATTTTTCTTTTAAGCAACGCGCCTGATTCAGCAAGATACTGACGTCGTTCAGAATGGCCAATCAGAACATATTCACAACCAAGCTCCTCCAGCATTGAAGCTGAGACCTCACCGGTATAAGCGCCCTCATCCCATGCAGCACAATCCTGAGCCCCTACAGCAGCAACACCATTCAATTCATAAGCCACACCCCCTAAATGCGGGAATGAAGGAAATAAGCAAACACGGATATCATCAGCAATTTCATTTTCTTTAAGCAGCCGATTAAAGTCTTCTGCAAACTCTTGCGCATCATCCACCCCCATACACATTTTCCAATTTGCAAATATATATGTCTTTTTATCCATTACTTGCCTCCACCCCAAATTCAAAAAACTTAAACTAAGGGCTTAGCCAAAAAAATGCAATGCCCTATGGATTTTTAAGAAAAAGATCATGATTCAAAAATCACTTTATACAAAAAATAAAAGCAATAATTATGGGAGCAAAAAAAACTTTTCACACCAATCTTATCATGTTAAAAAATTTTGATTGCATTATATGAGGTTTTTTTTATGAGTAATTTGGTTAGATATATGAAGCTTCCTTTATTAATAAGTTTTTTAATCTTGGCCTTCAATTCCCCTTATTCTGATGCAATAGCTGCCCCAAATCGATCACAAGAACAGTACAAAGAAGCGCTCGATTTGTGGCTTAAAGCGGCAAAACAAGGAGATGCAGATGCGCAAGTTAATTTAGGAATTTGTTATGCGCTTGGTCACGGAGTTAAGCAAAGTCATGCCACTGCCGCCGAATGGTGGTTTAAAGCGGCAAAACAAGGACATGCAGACGCGCAATTTAATTTAGGAGTTTATTATGCGCATGGTCGTGGTGTTGAGCAAAACGATGCCACTGCCGCCGATTGGTGGTTGCAAGCGGCAAAACAAGGAGATGCAGACGCGCAATTTAATTTAGGGGTTTATTATGCGCATGGTCGTGGTGTTGAGCAAAACGAAGCTACTGCCGCCGAATGGTGGTTTCAAGCTGCAAAACAACAAAAAGTGATTGCACAAACTAAACTTACAAAATTCTTAACAATTTCTGAAGCCCCTTGTAATCAAGGGTCATTCGATGATCTACTCACAGGTATTGAACAGAATCTTCAAAATTTATTGGTTGAGCATGACATTCGTGTCGCCATCAATAACCCAGAATCAGGTTTTAAAAGCGCTGCTTTTGCTCTACCAAAAGTTTTTGAATGGTTTAATGAAATTAAAGATTTTGAAGAAAAATTGCTGTCCTTGATTCATGTGTTAAAAGAATATCAAACTGGTTTTATGATTTCATGCCTGCAACCAACGGATGAATTATTGGCTTCTTTAAAGCAAGGATCAAAATTTTTAGACTGGGATTCAGGTATCCTAACAATTGGTGAAAGAAATATTCAAATTGCGCATTTATTCAGAGAATTTCTTGCCAATGCACAAGAGACTTTTACGAGAATAGATGTAATTTATTTAGAATATATAAACTTGCTCGATCTTAATAAGATCGAAATAGAATCTCTTAAGTCCCAAATTCGTGAGCTTCAAGCGACTGCAACATCAGAAGCTGAACTGCCTAATTTGAAAATACAGATTGAAACGAAGCAACAAGAGCTTCAAGCTGCGCAAGCAAACGATATTGAAAAAACAAAGATAGAAAAAGAACGTGCAGCACTTATAGAAATACAAGATGCACTTTTAGGTTTTGTGCAAGATCCAGAGGGATTTAGAAACCATGCATTTCTTACAGAGCATCCATATTTTCAACATTCTTGATGCAGAGCCTAAGTTTAGCTTATCAGTTTCTATGGCTTTATGATAAGGACAAAATCACTCAATGAAAAAACACCCTATGAAAAGCACAAGATAATCCTGACACTATCCATAGAATGGCTTATTTTAAAATGCAGGTTTTGAGATGAGTTTTAACGAACCTGTTAAATGATAAATTTCGAGGATAGCTCGCAGCAAGCAGCAAAACGTCTTCGCTCAAGTACGATCCGTACCTAGTACGTCTTCGCTATTTAACGAGGAAAAAGACCGAAAGAACAAAAAGCCAGAGTTTGAGGCGAATGCGAGGCAATAATATTTCAAGGGGTTAAGCGTACTTGTACCTTAGGCACTTCCAGTATGTGCTTCCTTAAGAAACAAAACGAACACTGCCGTCGCCCAAACCCTAGCTTATTATAAAAAGGAAGGTTTTGAGATGAATTTTAATGAAACTGTTAAATGATAAATTTTGAGGGTAGCTCGCAGCAAGCCGCGTCACGTCTTCACTCAAGTACGTCTTCGCTGTTTAACGAAGAAATAGACCGAAAGAATAAAAAAGCAATCCTATGAGGCGAGTACTAGGCAGTCTTGTTTCGAGGGGTTAAGCGTACTTTCTGTACGTGCTTCCGCGAGAAACAAGACTAACACAGTAATCGTCCATAGGATTGCTTTTAATTTTAGCCGTTGGTTTTAGCCATACGCTTGCGAACATTAGGATCCAAATAATACTTCCGAATACGAATGCTTTCCGGCGTCACTTCAACCAGCTCATCGCTGTTAATGTATGAGATGGCTTGTTCCAACGTCATTTTGCGGATTGGTGTCAGGCGAATAGCATCATCTTTACCGGAAGCACGAACGTTTGACAGCTGCTTAGTCTTAAGCGGATTCACTTCCAAATCGTTGTTACGGCTATTTTCGCCAATAACCATCCCTTGATAGAGCTTCTCGCCTGGTTCAATAAACATCTGACCACTGTTTTCTAGGTACCATAGGGCATAAGCAACTGCGGTTCCTTGACCATTCGAAATCAACGCACCGTTGCGGCGGCCTTCGAATTTACCAACATAGGGTCCGTATTTAAGGAATAGGCGGTTCATGATACCTGTACCGCGTGTATCCGTTAGGAATTCACCGTGATAACCGATCAGGCCACGTGAGGGAACTTCGAAAATAATCCGTGTTTTGCCGCCACCTGAAGGGCGCATCTCTGTCATTTGACCTTTTCTCAGGTTCATTTTTTCAACGACAATCCCTGTGAAATCATCATCCACATCGATGTAAACTTCTTCAATCGGTTCAAGACGCTCACCCGTTGCTTCATCATTTCTGAAAATGATGCGTGGTTGAGACACAGCAAGTTCAAAGCCTTCGCGGCGCATTGTTTCAATCAAGACACCCATTTGCAGCTCGCCACGTCCGGCGACTTCAAAGGCATCTTTGCTTTCACTTTCAGAAACTTTTAGGGCAACGTTGCACTCAGCTTCTTTAAATAAACGATCGCGCAAAATCCGTGAAGTCACTTTGCTGCCTTCTTGTCCTGCATAAGGCGAATCGTTGACCATGAATGTCATTGTTAGGGTCGGCGGATCAATTGGTTGCGTTTCCATTGGCTTATCAATGCTTTGATCAGCAAGAGTATCCGTTGGCAAAGCCTTCTGTAGACCGGCAAGCGCGATAATATCCCCGGCGCTAGCGCTTTCAACAGGAACGCGATTCAAGCCTTCGTGCATTAAGATTTTTGTGATACGGCCCGTTTCAACGACTTCACCAGCAAGGTTCATCAC
>CAYGJW010000046.1:8440-9995 GCA_964350415.1 uncultured Alphaproteobacteria bacterium | reverse complement strand
TCCTGACGAAAGCTTGATGTCACCAGATTTAAAGTCAGAAGGTGTAATGGTTTGATCTTCGCTGGTAACTTGTTCGTCATTGATACGGGCACCGCCACCGCGTATTAGCCTGCGTGCCTCGCCTTTTGATTGAGCCAGCTTCGCTTCAACGAGTAAGTCTAAAATGCTGATACCGTCTTTGATCTTGTTCTCAGTTAGGTTAAGTACAGGAAGTCCTATATCTTTCTGACCTGATTCAAAAACATTTTTGGCTGTATTTTCAGCTTTCTCAGCTTCTTCTTTACCGCGGCAAAGTTTTGTTGCCTCATTCGCAAGGATGATCTTAGCCTCATTGATTTCAGAGCCTTGTAAGTTTTCAAGACGCTCGATCTCGTCAATCGGAAGCTCAGTAAACAGTCTTAAAAAGCGTCCGACATCGCTGTCACTGATATTACGCCAGTATTGCCAGTAGTCATAGGCCGAAAGTATGTCAGGGCTGAGCCATACGGCACCCTCAGCAGTTTTTCCCATTTTAGCGCCCGTCGATGTGGTGACAAGCGGGGCTGTCAGGCCGTAAAGTGAGCGGGCATCCGTGCGCCTTGCCAACTCAACGCCATTCACAATATTACCCCATTGATCAGAGCCGCCAAGTTGTAATGTGCAATCATGATTTCGGGCCAGCTCAACAAAGTCGTAGGCTTGGAAAATCATGTAGTTGAATTCAAGCAAGCTCAGGGACTGCTCACGATCAAGTCTGGTTTTAACGCTGTCAAACGTAAGCATGCGATTAATCGAAAAATGTGGGCCATAATCCCGCAAGAAAGGAATAAGTTCTAGTTTATCAAGCCAGTCAGCGTTATCAACGAGCTGTGCATCATGCTTTTTATCGCCAAAGGATATAAACTGTTCAAGGTTCGCCTGAATACCTTTTTTGTTAATGTTAATTTGTTCTTGGGTTAAAATTTGACGCGATGCATCGCGTCCAGAAGGGTCGCCAATTTTTGTTGTGCCCCCTCCAATCAACGCGATTGGTTTGTGTCCCAGCTTCTGCATCCACCTCAGCATCATAATCATGACCAGGCTGCCAATGTGCAGACTTGGGGCCGTGCAGTCAAAACCGATATAGCCGGTAATGGGCTTCAGAGCGCGTTTATCAAGCGCATCAAGATCTGTACACTGATGAAAGTAACCACGTTGGATGAAGGTGTTAAGAAGCTCAGATTTATGGGTCATAGTGCTAATGTTATTTAAGGGTTAGATATCAAGGGCATTCATAGAGTTAAATATCAAGACCAGGGGGCGTGTTTGCATTGCTTTCAATGTAGTTTGCAATTGCACCTGAAAACTCATCGAAGTGGTTCTTGAAAAAGTGTCCCGCACCTTTGACTGTTTTGTGTTCGACGCTAATGCCGCGCTGCTTTGTAAGCTTTGAAGCCAGTTGCACAACACCTTTATAAGGCACGATTTCGTCTTTATCAGCAGAGATAACAAGCCCAGAAGTTGGGCAAGGTGCAAGGAAGTTAAAGTCATACATTGTGACCGGCGGGGCTGCTGCGATAAAGCTGCTGATTTCTGG
>CAYGJW010000046.1:0-8340 GCA_964350415.1 uncultured Alphaproteobacteria bacterium | reverse complement strand
TTATGAGAATAGCGCGCTTCGATACGCCCTTCAGGGCCATTGATAATAACTTCGGGCATAGCTTGTTTTATACTCTATCGTTGTTCTTTAAAATTCTATCGTCAGGGATGAATTAGTATTTTAAGGGCCCTTGTCAGTAGGCAAGAGGTATTCTATACTTGACTAAATTGGTCGGGTTTATTATATCCTTATTACCGGGCCATCCTTTGCGAGAATTTACATTCTATATGTACCTCGAAAAGTGTTGGCGGTAAAGTTTTGCGTGAGGTTAAGGCTATGAAAATAAATACAAAGGTGCGTTACGCGATCAAAGCGATGGTTGCGCTTGCCCTTAGGGGGAGGGATGCAAAGCCTTTATCCTTATCAATTTTAGCCCAACAAGAAGGGTTATCTCTCGCATACCTAGAACAGCTTTTTCTAAATATGAAACGTTTGAGTCTTGTTAAAAGTGTCAGGGGACCAAAAGGAGGCTATTACCTTGCGAAGCCTGCATGCGCCATTACACTTTCAGATATTATGCATGCGGTTGGGCGCGAAGTGCGCATTCAAGCAGATGACTCCGACCGCTCAGAAAGTAGTGCAAAGAATGTCACGCAAGGGCTTTGGCAAGGACTTGAAAGTCATATAGAGTCTTATTTTAGGACCCTGACCTTAGAAGATGTTTGTGCGCAAAATTATCAAGATCAAAAAGCTTGTCAGCAATTCCTTGTGAAGGCATATGCGCCAAATTCTGATGATTCATTGTCTGAAAGCCATATAGGAGGCCTGCAATGAGGCGTACATATTTAGATTATAATGCAACGTCACCGACTAAGCCTGAAGTTATTGAGGCCGTTGCTAATTGTTTAAAATCCTGGTCAAATCCGTCCTCAGTGCATCAGGCTGGCCGTGATTCAAAAGCATGCCTAGAGGCAGCTCGGCGCCAGGTGGCAGCTTTGACAGGATGTCACTCCAAGCAGATTATTTTCACCAGTGGCGGCACTGAAGCGGACAATATGGTCATTCAGGATTCAAGCTTTGATTCCTATTTAGCTTTGGCAACGGAGCATCCTGCTGTGCGCGTACCGATTCAAATGAAAGGTGATAAGGCGCAATCGCTAAAAGTAGATGACCAAGGTGTTATTGACCTTGCTTTTTTAGAGGCTGCCTTGAAGCAGGCCACAGGAAAAATTTTGCTGTGTGTCATGTATGCAAACAATGAAACGGGTGCCATTCAGCCGATAAAACAGGTTGTTGATTTGGCGCGTCAATATGATGTATGGGTACATTGTGATGCGGTGCAAGCACTGGGTAAGATCCCTGTTGATTTTAGCGACCTTGGTGTGCATTCTATGGCCTTGTCAGCCCACAAAATCGGTGGCCCCCCAGGTGTTGGTGCGTTGATTGTTGCTGACGGTCAAGAAATTGCCCCCTGGATACAGGGTGGCGGCCAGGAACGCAGTTTCCGTTCGGGAACCGTGAATGTCCCTGGTATCGTTGGTTTTGGGGTTGCAGCAAAGCTTGCCCAGGCTGATCTTGCGGATGTAAGTAGTCATATCGTACTTCGTGATTCGTTTGAGAAAGCTTTGAAGCGTATAACGCCCAATGTACGGATATTCAGTGAGGACGTTCAGCGCTTGCCGAATACATCCATGTTTGCGCTTGAGGGATTTGATAGCGCTGTGTTGTTTGTCTCGCTTGATTTGGCAGGTATCTATGTAAGCACAGGTTCTGCATGCGCGTCTGGGGTTGCAAAGCTATCACCCGTATTGCTTGCAATGGATGTTCCTGAAGTCCTTGCAAAGTCAGCAGTTAGAATCAGTACGGGGTGGGCATCAACGCAAGAAGATATTGATGCTTTCCTCAAGGTATGGTCTAGGATTACAGCATCTTCAGGCCAAAATAATAAACAGTCCATTGCATAAAGATAAGGTTAAAAATATGAGTAAACCCATTTATTTAGATTACCAAGCAACAACGCCGACGGATCCAAGGGTCGTCGATACGATGCTGCCTTATTTCAATCAGCAGTTTGGAAATCCCCATTCGCGTAGCCATGCTTATGGTTGGGAAAGTGAAGATGCCGTTGAAAAAGCGCGTGGTCAGGTTGCCAAAATTATTGGGGCAGACCCAAAGGAAATCGTTTTCACATCAGGGGCGACAGAAGCGAATAACCTGGCCTTAAAAGGGATTGCTCATTTCTATAAAGACAAAAAAGACCACATCATAACATTGGCTACAGAGCATAAATGCGTGCTGGATACCTGCAGACACCTTGAGCAAGAAGGTTTTAAAGTCACTTATTTGCCGGTTCAAGAAAATGGACTTGTGAATGTATCGGATATTGAAGCGGCGATAACAGATCGTACTGTTGTGGTTTCTGTAATGACTGTAAACAATGAAATTGGCACCATTCAGCCCATTAAAGAAATTGGTGATTTGTGCCGTTCAAAAGGTGTTTTCTTTCATACGGATGCGGCCCAGGCTGTTGGTAAAGTGCCGCTTGATGTCAATGAAATGAAAATCGATATGATGAGCATTTCTGCACATAAAATTTATGGTCCAATGGGAATTGGTGCGCTGTATGTTCGCCGTAAGCCGCGGGTTCGTTTGCGAGCAATTATCGATGGTGGTGGGCAAGAACGCGGCATGCGCTCAGGAACACTGCCAACGCCATTGTGTGTTGGGTTTGGCCAGGCCTGCGCCATTGCACAGCAAGAGATGATTACAGAATCTAAGCGTTTGTGGGGATTGCGCAAGCGTCTTTACGATAAGCTGATGGGGGCACTTAAGGACGTTTTCTTGAATGGTGATCATGAAAAAACCATTCCTGGATGTTTGAATCTAAGTTTTGCTTACGTCGAAGGTGAGTCCCTTTTAATGGGTGTTAAAAATTTGGCGATTTCTTCAGGTTCTGCATGTACATCGGCATCGCTAGAGCCGTCCTATGTATTGCGTGCTTTGGGCGTTGATGTGGAGCTTGCGCATACGTCCATGCGAATTGGCCTTGGGCGCTTCACGACAGAGGAAGAAATTGACCATGCAGCTGAAGAAATTATCGGCTGTGTCACAAAACTGCGAGAATTGAGCCCTCTTTGGGAGATGGTTCAAGAAGGTGTGGACTTGAAGTCTATCAAATGGGCTGAGCATTAATCGTTATTATAATTTGGAGATAAGACATGGCATACAGTAAAGAGTTAATTGATCATTATGACAACCCGCGCAATGTGGGTTCTATGGACAAAGCGGATGCACAGGTTGGGACCGGACTTGTGGGTGCACCAGCATGCGGTGACGTGATGAAGTTACAAATCAAAGTCAATGATGCGGGCATCATTGAAGACGCAAAGTTTAAGACGTTTGGTTGCGGTTCTGCGATTGCTTCAAGTTCGTTGGCGACGGAGTGGATCAAGGGTAAGTCGGTTGATGATGCGGGTTCAATTAAAAATACCCAGATTGCTCAGCATTTGGCGTTGCCGCCGGTAAAAATTCATTGTTCGATCCTTGCGGAAGATGCGATCAAGGCAGCTATCAAAGATTACAAAGAAAAAAGCGCATAAGCAGGCCGTTTTAGGATAGAAAAGTAAGATGAAAAAAGACCTTCTTGAAGTTACAGACGCGGCAAAAGATCGGGTGCGCGTATTGCTGGGACAGCGCGACACCCCGGCTTTGGGTGTTCGCATTGGCGTACGTACGCGGGGATGCTCGGGCCTTTCTTATACGCTTGAATATGTAGAAGAAATTGTGCCGCAAGATGAGTTTGTGGAATGCGGAGACTTTAAAATCGTTGTTGATCCAAAGGCGATGTTGTTTGTTATTGGAATGGTCATGGATTTTGTCGATGAAGAAACACAATCAGGCTTTGTGTTTAGAAATCCAAATGAAAAAGGACGCTGCGGTTGCGGCGAATCTTTCCATGTTTAAGGGGGCTTAAGAGTATGGGTAATGCATCGCTAGAAGTTTGTTGGTCATGTCAAGGTCCTGTCCACGCATCTAAAATTTTTTGTCCTGTATGCCAGGCGATTCAACCGCTGAGCGGGCAATCTCATTTTGAGCGGTTAGATTTATTTCAGAAATTTGATATCAGTCTCGCGGAACTCGAAAGGCAGTATCAAGGGTTGATGGCGATGGTTCATCCTGATAAGTTCGCCGTTAAATCAGGTAAAGAGCAGCTAATTTCTCAACAAAGATCATTGGCCTATAATGAGGCTTATACCGTCTTGAAGTCGCCGGTGCAACGGGCGCTTTATTTGTTGAAACTCGAGCGCATTGTTTTTCCTCAAAGTGATAATGATGGTGAAATTACTTCAGATCCAGAGCTGCTGCTAGAAATTATGGAATTGCGAGAGAGTCTTGCTGAAATTGAAACGGATAAGCAGGCTATGGGGCTAACACAGTTGTTGAATGAAAAGATTAAAGAGGCTTTTCGTGAAGTGAGTAATAGCTTTACGCTACAAGATTTTGACGACATTACCTTGAAAGTGATGCGCTTAAAATACTTTGATAAGCTGCTTCAAGATACAAAAATAAAAGCCTCTCAATTTATGTGTACAAATCATTTGGTGTCATAAAATATGTTATTACAAATTCATGAACCAGGCCAAACGCCTGGGCCCCACGAAGATGAAAACCAAGCCCCAACGATTGGCATTGACTTGGGCACAACGAACTCTGTCTTATCTGTAGTTGTAAGCGATTTTCCGCGCATTATTCGTAATCAGCAGGGAAAAACTCTGACCCCTTCTGTGGCTTATTATGACGCGCATGGCAAGTGCGCTGCTGTTGGTAATACGGATGCCCAAGACCTGATTGAGATTCGTTCGATTAAGCGGTTAATGGGGCGGGGCGCTGAAGATCTGAGTAATGATATCCTGCCTTTTGAACTTGAAAAACCGCAGACCGGCGGCATGGTCAAAGTAAAGGTTGGAGAGACAAGTCTAAGCCCTGTTGAAGTGTCTAGAGACATCCTAAAAGCACTGAAAGCTCAGGCGGATGCGATGTTTGATATGCCGGTAAGCCGGGCTGTGATTACAGTGCCTGCTTATTTTGATGATGCAGCCCGAACAGCAACACGTGATGCAGCCCGTGCAGCAGGGCTGGAAGTGCTTCGGTTGGTTAATGAGCCAACAGCGGCTGCCCTCGCTTACGGGCTGGATAACGGCATCCAAGGCTGTTACGCGGTTTATGATTTGGGTGGTGGAACCTTTGATTTCTCGTTATTAGAACTTAAGGGCGGCGTCTTTAAAGTGCTGTCAACCAGTGGGGATACCCACCTGGGCGGCGATGATTTTGATCTGGCGTTTCTTGGCCTAATGCTTGAAAGCAGAAAGGCAGAAAGCCTGAATTCTGCAGAAAGACAGTATTTCCTTGCCGAAGCCCGGCGCCTGCGTGAGGCCTTAACTGAGCAAGAGTCTGTTGCCATCAATCTTAAGGATTGTGTTTCAACGATATCGCGGACCGCATTTGAAGCTGCGGTGCAGCCTTTGTTAAGTCGTACCTTAAATCATTGCCGTAAGGCCTTACTTGATGCAGATGTTCAGGCTGATGCTATTGAAGGTATTGTCTTGGTTGGCGGTGCGACGCGAATGCCCGTTGTACAGCATGCAGTTGCACAGTTCTTTAATAAACAGCCATTGACGGATATTGACCCGGACGAGGCGGTGGCGCGTGGCGCTGCCGTGCAGGCCTATGCACTATCGGGCGGCGCAAGCAATCATGTGCTGTTGGATGTAACGCCGTTGTCCCTAGGCCTTGAAATGGTTGGCGGCTTAACCGAAAAAGTTATTGATCGCAATACAGCGATCCCTGTTGCTCGGGCTCAGGAGTTTACCACATATCAGGACGGCCAAACGGCGATGATGATTCATGTGGTACAAGGGGAGCGTGAAACGGTTGACGCGAATCGCTCATTGGCTCGCTTTGAATTACACGGCATTCCGCCTATGACAGCCGGTGCAGCTAAGATAGAAATAAAATTCTCCCTTGATGCGGATGGTTTGTTAACGGTCAGTGCCCGGGAGAAAACTACCGGTGTTGAGCAGCGCATTGAAGTGAAACCTTCCTACGGTCTGTCCGAAGCAGAAATGGCGCATATGTTATCTGAGAGCTACAGCAATGCCCAAGAGGACATGGACAAGCGTTTATTGATCGAACAGAGGGTTGAAGCTGAGCGTTTGATGGCGGCGTTGGATGCGGCTTTAAAGGCCGATGGGGGGTTGCTGGATAGCGATGAGAGGTCGGCGGTCGATCAGTCTGTGGCAGCATTGAAGCAGGCTTTAAACTCTGAAGATCGAGGAATTTTACAACAAAAGGTTGAAGATTTAGAGAAAATAACACATCCTTTTGCGCAAAAGCGGATGGATCGTGCTGTTGGCCAGGCCCTTGAAGGAAAAGACATACAGGATGTGAGCTAAAAGACACAATTAGCTTGTTAAACAAAGATTATATCAGATGGAGTAGGCCGAATGCCTAAGATTACTTTTATTGAAAGAGACGGAACACGTAAAGAACTTGATGCACCTGCGGGCCTATCGGTTCTGGAAATTGCCCACGAAAATAAGATTGACCTAGAAGGCGCTTGCGAAGGATCGCTTGCCTGCTCAACATGTCATGTGATTGTGCATCCAGAAGGCTTTTCTAAGTTGGAAGAGGCTACTGAGGACGAGGAAGATATGTTGGATCTTGCGTTTGGTCTGACAGAAACCTCACGTTTGGGTTGCCAGATTATCTTGACGGATGACCTTGATGGTTTGACGGTTTCGTTACCGCAAGCAACACGCAACATGATGGTTTAATAGGATAATTCTGATGGGTTTAAGATGGACAGATTCAAGAGATATTGCAATCGCCCTTGATGAGGCGCATCCGGATGTTGATGTTCTAAGTATCCGTTTTACCGATTTACATGCTTGGGTTTGTGCGTTGCCTGAATTTGAAAGCAAGCCAGAAGATTCAAGTGAGAAAGTTCTCGAAGCCATCCAGATGATGTGGCTGGATGAACGTGATTAGTGCATTATTAGTACTTTTTTTAATGAGATTTTATAACAATGACAGACCAAAAATTAAATTCACTCGGTTTTGCAAAGCCGCCTGCTGAAACGCGGGTGGTCGTTGCGATGTCTGGTGGTGTTGACAGCTCCGTTGCGGCAGCACTTTTGAAAGAAGAAGGCTATGAAGTTATTGGCATAACCATGCAGCTTTATGACCACGGACAAGTTGTTCAAAAAAAAGGGACCTGCTGTGCAGGCCTTGATATTTATGATGCCCAGCAAGTGGCAAGCAGGTTATCAATTCCGCATTATGTTTTGGATTATGAAACAAAGTTTAAGCAAGCGGTTATCGATGATTTTGTTGACTCGTATGTGCATGGTGAAACCCCTGTTCCTTGCATACGCTGTAACCAAACTGTGAAATTCCGCGATCTTTATACCATGGCCAAAGACCTGGGCGCTGAAGCCTTGGCGACAGGGCATTATGTTCAGCGTCATGTTGTAGATGATACCCCGCAGCTGCATGCAGGATTGGATCCTGCACGAGATCAAAGCTATTTTCTGTTCACCACAACTAAAGATCAGCTCGATTTCTTGCGCTTCCCGTTAGGGGGTAAGCAGAAACAAGAAATGCGTGATTATGCAAGGACTTTGGGACTTGAGGTTGCCGACAAACCGGACAGTCAGGACATTTGTTTTGTGCCGGATGGTAAGTATGCAAGCCTTGTGGAAAAGCTAAAGCCTGGGGCCGCAGATCCTGGCGAAATCGTTCATGTTGATGGCACGGTACTCGGCGAACATAAAGGCATCATCCATTATACAATTGGCCAGCGTAAGGGACTGGGCATTGGGGGCGGTGATCCGCTGTATGTTGTTAGTCTTAATCCTGAGAAACATCAGGTTGTTGTCGGTCCAAAAGAGGCTTTGGCTAAGTCAGAAATTTGGCTGAAGGATCTAAATTGGTTGGATAAAGACTTGGAAGAGGGAGTCCCAACACCTTGTTTTGCCAAATATCGCTCGACTCAAGATCCTGTTCAAGTAACGCTTACACTGCAAAAAGATGGCTTGCTTCAAGTTGTTTTTGATGTGCCTCAATACGGCGTTTCCCCAGGTCAGGCCTGTGTTTTTTATGAAGGAAGCCGGGTACTTGGTGGCGGTTGGATCACAAGATAGAGCTAAGATATGGGTGGTCTTATGATCGCTCAATCAGCGTTACCCATCAATTTATTCAGCCATAAGCGAAAAAAATATTGACACAAAGCCTGTAAATGTACACTCTGTGATCTGTTTTTGACGTTTTTTCAAACGCATGAATGGCGGAGTAGCTCAGTTGGTTAGAGCAGCGGAATCATAATCCGCGTGTCGGGGGTTC
>CAYGJW010000045.1:0-10004 GCA_964350415.1 uncultured Alphaproteobacteria bacterium | reverse complement strand
ACAATTGCTTTTATACATAACGGCTTCAGAATGGGGGGGGGGACAAAGCAAACCCTTTTACTTGCGAAAAATTTTTGTGAATTAGATGGAGAAAATACAAAAGTAAATTTTTGTGTCTTCAATCCAATGAAGAGAAAGAAAGAGAAATTTTTACAAAATGTAATTGAAGAGACAGATATAAATATAATTAATATCCCTGATTATATAGAAAAGCATGAGTATCAGTTTCTTAAGAGTGATCCATTTTTTTCAGACCTTGATCCAAAAATTTTAGAAGTTGCACAAATACGTTTTCTTATTCCTCTTATTAAGACACTTAAAATCATGAATCCAGAAGTTCTTTATGCACGGGGAATACATGTCTTTGAATGCATTACTGCTGCTCTAATTATGAATATCCCCAAAGTTGTTGCTCATTTTGGGAATATTCCTGAAAGCTGGTTGACTCAGAAAGAAAATATTGACTATATGGAGATGCTTTCGTTTGTGATTAAACAATCGAAAAATAAAGGATTTTTAACGCTTTCTGCCAATAGCCAAGCTGCAATTAATGAATGGTCCTCTTACTTAAAAATAAAAAAGAATAAGTTTAAGCTTATCTCTAATGTAATTGAGATAGAGGCGCCAGATGCAGTGAAGGAGTTAAAAGAGATTTCTTGTGCATTAAGAAAAAAACATAATATTCCTGATGATGCCTTTGTTGTAGGTGGCGCTTTTCGTTACCATTGGAATAAGAACCCTAAGCTTTGGATTCAGATTGCTGCACAGTTTATTAAGCGATGCCCTGATGCTTATTTTATTATTATTGGCGACGGTGTTATGCAGCAGGAAATCGAACTTCTTGCTCAAAGACTTGGTATCCATCATCGCTTGGTTATGCCGGGACCTCAGCGTGAAAATCTTTATCATTATTACTCTATTATGGATGTTTTTTTGCTTTCCTCGCTCACGGAAAGCTTGCCAAATGTTATTATTGAGGCGCAGCTTAATGGGTTGCCGGTTATTGCAACGGATGTGGGTGGTAGCTGCGAAGCTATGATTCCTGATGTAACAGGATGGGTGTTTGATCTTGATAATATTCAAGGATTTGTTGACCGAATGATCTGGCTTTATGAGAATCCTGAATACCGTAAAACAATAAAAGAGAATGCTCAGGAAATGGTTGTTAAGCGCTTTTCTCCCTCACAGATAATTGATAGCTTGCTTGATGGGATAGATACGTCTATAACTGTTTGAATAGTGGTGCTGTTAAATGTTTATAATGCTTAGCTCCTATGGATCGGGTGCCTCCTATTCTTGGTTAAACAGCGTTGAAGCTATATCCCTAGGTAGAAGAAAAATCCCCGTATCTCTCCAAACGCCTCCTGCCTGTTTGTACAGACATTTAATGCTGAGAACAGTGAAGAAAAAACCTTAATCTATAAGGAGATGATATCTAATTAAGAATGAGTATCCGATGTATTTTGTCCATCATTCCAATGGAAAGCACCAGTTAATGTTCTAATAATTTTTTTACTATTAAATCGTTCAAGAACAATATCTCGAGCCTTCTTTTTAATAGCTTCTTTTTCAAGTGGATTATCATAAAGCCATTGAAGACGATTTACAAATTCTGAAATATTATTTCGGTCACATAACCATCCTGTTTGTCCTACTTCAAAGCCTTCACCAGTTCCTCCTACATCTGCAGCAATGATAGGGATGCCGTGTAGTTGAGCCTCAGGAACGACATTCGGAAGGCTCTCTGTATACGAAGTGAGTAGAAAAGCGTCCATTGCAGCATAAAATTGAGGCAACCGGGCTTTCTGGGGGCCTGTCATTATAAGTTTATGGTTTATACCGTAGTGTTTTGCCCAGTACTCAATTTGTTGTTTCATAATGCCATCTCCAACAATAATAAAATATGCTTTAGGGCACCGTTTGTTAAATTCTGCAGCAATTCTCAGCCAAAGTTTAGGATCTTTTACCCAGTTTAAACGAGATACTGTCCCAACAATGAATGCATCTGAGGGAATTGAGTACTCTTTTCTTAACGACTGAATTTCTTGGTTAGATACTGTTATCTCAGTTGCTTGTTGGTCTAAAATATTGTAAATAAGTTTAAATTGATCTTTATGAATGCCTGTAAAATTCGACCAGCTGTTGATCGAAGCTTGGCTATTTCCAGCAAGAGTAATATTGCTCCTATCTTTAAGTTTATTTAAAATAAAAGATAGGAAATCTTGGAAGTCTGTATCTTTTTTACCTGTTGACCAGTCTTCCGCAATGTTTCCAAAGTGCCCAATAACACGTGGAACATTCATAATAGCTCCAGCCAAGCAGGCTTCGAGCATACGAAACCCTCGTACATAGATTACTTCGGGCTTAAGAACAGCAATGGTGTACAATAAGCTTTTAAACTCACGTAACCGAGCTGCATTAGTAATTTTTGGAGTCAGAGCATTTATTAGAGGGTCATTTGAAAGGTGCTTGAGTTCTGGGGTTGAGGGGAGATTCCGAGGATCTACATGATGTACATCTGTGTTATCAAGGATAGTCTTCAGAATGGAACTGTGTTGATTAGAATTTAAAGAAAAAGTGCAAAAATGAACCTTAAGTTCTGGATGGATATCCTTATTTAGGTTGCTAGCCAGTGTAAGTGACTGCTTTGTTCCGCCCCCAATACTGAAGTTATCATGTATGAATGCGACTGATCCTGGTATTGGTGTGACGGAAAATATGGGGTTTGATTTACTGTGTTCTAAGAGTTTGTTCACAAGTGATTTTCTAAAATCATTGTCTTCAATTGGATCTTTTGAAAAAAAAGTATTCTGAAAGTCTAAAACTTGTGTGGTGATTGCTCGATCGTTAAATTTAAGAACTTCTGGTGCTCCTTTTAGAAGGAGTGCAGCCTTTTTATAATTATATTGGGAAAGTGCAATGTGGGCTTCGTATTTGACGAGGTCATTATGAGAGAGAGTTTTACCATAAAGCTTAATAACACTGCTTGCTTCAGAATGTTGTTTGTTCGAAATGAGAGCATCGAGATACGTTTCAGTTCTCAGTACACCTTTTTGTATTTGAAGAGAAAAGTGATGTATCAAGCGCTTGATATAGTTTTTTTTCCCTGCTTTTATTGCTGTTTCAAAAAGGTCTGAATATGCTAATATTTGATCGTCACTGCAGCGAACAAGGTTTTTTGCTTGCGTGAAGGCATCTCGAACTTCGTAGCGTGCTAAATAAATTAGGAAGATTTTCCTTAAAGCTTCATTATTGGTCTTATCGGTTAAGAGTATTTGATTCCAATATTTTAAAGACTCATCGGTACAGCCACTGCTTTGTAATATTAATGCGACTTTACGAATATGCTTTGTGTGTTTAAATCTATAAGAAGTTAAGGAAAGTGCAACTTTTCTTGCTTCATTCATTTGGTTCAGTTTAATGAGGGATGACACGATTATAGAATTTATATTTAGATATAATCCTGTTTTTTGTTTTATATCAATAAGTTCATTGTTAATAATTTGGTCGCAATAATAAAGGCAGGGTTTGTAATTTTTCACCTTATAAAGTAGTCGCGAGAGTGCTACGAGTATTTTCTGATGATTGGGAAATCTTCTATTTAAGCTGAGAAGAAGTCGTTTAGGTTCCTTTATTTTCCCCTCTTTTATAAGGCAGATTGCAAGAGCGAGCTCAATCTTATGAGACCGCTTATAAGTACGAAGGAATTTTTTTGCTGCAGGAATGAACTTTGGGTTATCTAAGCCAAGTGCTATTATGTCCTTAGTGGCTTGTTTTTTTTTATTCTCTTTAACATTAAGAAAGAATGAATCAACAGCAGAGAATATTTTTTTTATCATGGTAATCATTGTTAAGTGTGTGAATTTACAACAAGAAATAAACAACCAAAGTGTGATTTAGATGAAAAAAGCACATTATATCTATTTCATCGTCATCTAAGCATAAAAATACCTGAAAGTAAAGGATCTCCGTCTCAAACTTAGAGATGTTTTTTGTGTGGAGACGGGTGTAAATCAAGCTTGTGTACTGTTTTGCATAGTGTTCTAATTTAGTATTTTAAATTAATCATAAGCCTTAAAAAGGTAGAATAATATCCAAGAGCTTCTGTCCGTAGCGGGGTTGCTGGACTTCGCTGATGTCGCCGCGGCCACCATAGGAAATGCGAGCCTCAGCAATCTTATCGTAGTTAATTGTATTTTGGGAGGTTAGATCAACAGGGCGAATGACGCCGCCGACTCGAAGCTCCCTGAGTTCGTGGTTAACGCGAATTTCTTGCCGACCATGTACGACAAAATTGCCGTTCGGAAGAACCTGGGAGATAACCGCAGCAACCCGTAGTTTAACTTCTTCATCACGTTTGATATTACCAAAGCCTTTGCTATCTGAATTACTATTTGCACGAACATATTTGGTGGGATCAGCTTCAGCGGGAAGTACATTTTTAGCTAATTGTTGAGAAAACCCAAGAAGATTTGGAACACCAAGCCCTTCGCCATTAATACGGCCACGCGTTGATTCATTATTCATTTTTGCCGATTCTTTGAAGTCAATGACAACAGTCAAAATATCACCCAGTTTATTGGCGCGCTGCCCATCAAATAAGGATCGTGTGTTCGCATCCCACAAGGAATTTGAAGTATGGTGCACAGGCTTATCTTCCGGCATGGGCATCTGAACAGGCCGGTAACCTTTTTCCTTTGTCGGGTCAGAAATATTGGTCATTGGCGGGGGTGAGCCAATATTGCGAATGCGAGAGAGGGTGTCGCAGCCAGGAAGAGCAATACATATAACCAGCAGACTTAGAATGTTTTTTATATTTAAGATATTCAAAAATTGCATAAAATTTCTCCAAAAAAGACGGATATATTGATTAACTTTGCTTGACCGGTGTGACTTCGCCTGTGCCTGTGACTTTGCAATCAACAGAGCGCTTGCTGTTGAGGTTCGTGACAGAAATGACCTCATTTTTGACGCCGTTGGCGTTGGCCTTACCTTTTGCCGTCAGCGACATAGTTGGCGTTTTTATAATGATGCTGACAGCTTCACCGCGATTCACCAGGCGTGGCTGGCCAATTTGTGTTTTGCGTACGGGGGTCAAAGCATTGATCATCTGATATTTAGGCGTTTTGCCAATCATTTCCGCTTCAGATGTGCAATGTTCAGCCCTGACTTGTTTACTGGGTACTTTAATCCATCTGATGGTATCCGCACGAATCATATCCCCTGGGGCAACGCTAGTGCTTAGGACCGGAATTGAGCGTAAATGCTGAACAGCTGCATAGGTTTGCAGTAACCTGGGTTGGGCTTCGCCCTCGTGGTGACCTGGGCGTATGGTGGCAGAAATAATATGTGTACGCGGATGGTAGGTAAAATCTTCCAGTGTGTAGTCTTCTTTAAGTCTAGTCGCGACCATAAAATTAAACTTTCTATTTTTGAGGTTGATTCTTACAAGTTCAGGGTTTTCAAGGACTGTATCAATGCCGTGTTCAGCACAGTAATTCATGTACTGAGCTTTCAATTGTTGCTCAATAATGCTGGGATCAATCAGCTTTGACTGGCGCCGTACGGTCACCTTGCGGTCATCATAGGATTGCTCCCAACTCAGGCCATACCTTTCAGCAATGGTTTGCAGCGCCCTTTCCGAAAAGGTTTTGGACTTTCCTGGGGGCGGGGCTGCTGCAATGGCCAGATTTGAAACACCCTCGGGCAGATCAAAGAGATCATTCAGCATAATTTTTGATGTATCAACTTGAACTGACGATCCTGTCAAGGCTGCGATGCAAGTTGAATTTAGCCCTAACAGGATGACGATGATAAGCTTGATGAATCTATACATATTAGCGTCCAACACTTGCTTCATCTCTTTCAGTTTCATTGGTGGCTTTTACCAAAGAGACGGCTGCACTGTGCTGGTTCTGTAGCATCAGAATTTTGGACATACTGGCCAAGACACTGGTGTTGGAGCCTTCGTAAGCTCCTTGCTGAATGTACCCCATGCCGTCTTCACCAGCTAATCCAGGAATTGCTTCGCCAGAAGCCACAGTGTTTGAGTAAAGGTTGTCCCCCTCAGGTTTAAGCATCCGCGGATCTGCAAAGCGGACAAGGTCAATGCGGCCAGCAGCTTGTGGGTCTACGGCGCCGGGATATTTGATTTTTACATCGCCCTTATCATTGATGGAAATGCTTTCATAATTGGGCTGTATCTGAATGCCTGGACTTAAGACATGTCCACCAGAACGCGTCACCAGAAGATTGGTGTTCGGGTCAACCTTTAGCCGCAGATCCTCAATGTATTTTTGCTCAGCGCCAACGGTAGCGATACCAAAGCCGCTTCCAATAATAGCCAGATCAAGTGGGTCATTGGTTGTCACAAGATCCCCTTGGCGCATATCCAAGGTTGTTCCAATATGGCGGGCCCCGTAACCTTGATATTTTCCAGATGTAACCGCACCATTATCATCAGCACTGGCATCTTTTTTGATAACGGCATTGGCTGAGGAAATTTCTTCCACAAAGGCTTTCGCTGCGGTAACGCTGGCAAGTCCAACATTGTGTGTTTGAGCTTCAATACCTCGGAGTGCAAGTTCTGCACTGGCTGCTGCAATAGATCCTGCATTACTCATAACTTATTCCTTATTTAATATCGACCATGCGGCCCAGATTGTTTGCGAGTTGCTTGTAATGTTCAGACACAATGCCCGTCATCATTTCATGCTGGCCTTTGTGCTGCATAAATTCATTCATTTCAGTCAATGTACTGGTATTTGGGTTTTCGAGTGCGCGGTGTTGAATTGTGACTAAGCGCTTGCCCTCATCATCGATAGGGGGGAGGGGCACCAAATCGGTTTTAAAGTAACCACCATCAATCTCTAGCATCTGTTGTTCGCCTTCTTTGGTAAAGCGAACGTGGCCTAGGGTGGCTAGCAACTCACCATCAAGTAAGATTTGTCCTTGTGGGCTAATGCTTAGTTTTTCTGGATCAAGATTTTCGGGAAGCTGAATCGGTTGCTGCCCTTCGTCCAAAACAGGATCACCCAAAATTGTGCTCAGTTGCCGTGTATTAGGATCGATCTTAAGACTGCCGTTACGCGTGAAAAATACTTGCTCCCCTTGTGGTGTTTGGGCCTGAACCATCAGGTATCCTTTGCCAACGATACCAACGTGTAGGGGGTCGCCCGTAGTTTTTAGTGAGCCAGGTGTCGTATCCCGTAACATTTTTTTCTGGCTAATAAAACCAACTGAAGCATTTGCATAGGTTGCATTACTGGGTTGTTTGATCATTTTTAAGCCAAACTGTGGCGCTGATTTTTGCGCACCATTAACCGCTTGTTTGGCAATGTTGTCTGCACCCACGTCCATGAATTTCTTCGTTGAAAGCAAGTGATTTAAAGCGAGATACGGTGTAACAGCCATGGTAATGATCCTCCTGTCCCTCACTAATGCACAGACTGTGCCAAATCTCTATAGGTGTTGGTTTAAAAGGGATTTAGTGAATGCTGAGCTTTAAATTCATGCATGCTTATTCGGAAAAAATTGCCGAAATGGTGGCTTTTATTTTTTGTGCTTCTTTGTGTGAGTCACTGATGTTGATGTTTGCTTTTTCGTATTAAGTCATTGAATCCATTTCTTTCAAAAGAAAGGTTGTTGTTCAAGGGGGGATGATTATAATGAAACAAAATAATAAATTGGGGGAATCGATGGCTGAAGCAGATAAAACGCCAGATGATGCGACGGAAGATGGTGAGGAAGAAAAGCCGAAAGGCAAGAAAAAGCTGATCCTTATTATTGGTGTTGTTGTATTGCTTGTTGCTGTTGCCGCAGGACTTAAGTTTATGGGTATCCTGGGCGGTGGTGAAGAACCCCCTGCGACAGAAGAGCACAAAGATGACGGGCGCAAAGCCAAGGATGACGGTAAGGCTAAGGCCAAGGATGACAGCCACGGTAAAGACGGTAAGGCTAAGGCCAAAGATGCTGATGGTAAGGCGAAAGACGATGGTCACGGTGGGGGCGACTATAGTGGTGCTGTTACGTATTTGCCGATTCCAGACATGCTGGTTAACTTAAACAGTTCAGGTCGTAAAGTTCGTTATTTAAAACTGAAAGTGAACTTAGAAATTCACCAAGGTAAAGATGAGCATGTTAAGGGGTTTATCCCCCGAATTGTTGATCTGTTCCAATCTTATTTGCGTGGTCTACGGGTTGAAGACCTTAAAGCCCAGTCGACGATGCATCGGCTTCGTGAAGAGCTTTTGGAGCGCGTGCATGAAGTTCTGGATGATGACTCTGTAACGGATATTCTATTTGGCGAGATTTTGGTGCAATAAATGACAGACGAAGAAGAAAAAAACACAGAAACTGAAGATAACTCCTCACAGGTTGATGCAACCTGGGATGCAAATGATGAGGATAGTTATGATCCTGCCTCTGATCGTGTGTTGGAGCAGGATGAAATTGACAGCCTTTTAGGTTATGCAGATTCAGGTGAAGAAGAAGTTGAAGGTATCCGTGCAATTGTTAATAGCGCGCTTGTCGCTTATGAACGATTGCCGATGCTGGAAGTTGTCTTTGATCGTCTTGTTCGGATGCTTTCAACCAGCTTGAGGAATTTTACTTCAGATAACGTCGAGGTTTCTCTGGAGTCTATTACATCCGTTCGTTTTGGTGACTACCTTGATTCCATTCCTCTGCCTGCAATGCTTGGAGTCTTTAAAGCAGAAGAATGGGATAACTACGGTTTAATGGTTATCGATAGTCCGATGATTTATTCGATTGTTGATGTCCTTTTAGGGGGAAGGCGTGGCGCTGGCGCAACGCGTGTAGAAGGACGACCTTACACAACGATTGAACGGAATTTAGTTGAGCGTTTGCTAACTGTTATTTTAAGTGATCTTTCTGGGGCGTTTGATCCATTAAGTCCGGTTACTTTTAGATATGAGAGAGTGGAGACCAACCCACGCTTTGCAACAATTGCCCGTGAGGCCAATGCAATTGTACTTGTGAAATTGCGTTTTGATATGGAAGGCAGAGGCGGGCAGGTTGATATTATACTCCCCTATGCGACGCTGGAGCCTATTCGAGAACTTTTACTGCAAATGTTCATGGGGGAAAAGTTTGGTCGTGATTCTATTTGGGAAAATCATTTAGCCGATGAGCTTTGGAAAACCCATGTGAAAGTGAATGTTGTTTTAGGGCAGGTGACGATTCCCCTAAGTAAGGCGATGAAATGGAAGGTTGGCGATAACCTGCCATTAGGTGTTGTTGCAGGATCAGACGTTGCTGTTTTTTGTGGAGATGAGCAGATGTTTACAGCGCGTGCTGGCCGGAAGGGGTCACGGCTCTCTATTCAAATAAAGGAAAGGTCGTAAGAATGCTTTCAGGACATGTAGATCTTAATTTACTTGTGGATGTCATGGTTATCGTGTTGCTTGCTGTCGCAATTCCAGTGGCGATTTTGGTGCAGCGGGAACTTAGGCGTGTAAAGTCGTCCAAAGAAGGCATCGAATTGTGTCTGCAGGAGTTTACAAAATCAACGGAAGTTGCCGATGTGACTGCACGCGAGCTACAACGACAGATGAAAGGTGCTGACCGTTCTGTTAATGAACTTGTGGCGCGCGGGGAAGAGCTTAAAGAAGATCTAAAGTTTATGATTGAACGGGCGGAAAAAATTGCAGGTAATCTTGAGTCTGGTTTAACGCAAGCGCGTGCCAAGGGCGGGGTTTCTCAATCTGTCCAAGAGTCCTTGAAGCAAAAAACACCGGTGGGGATATCCCCTTATACGATTCCAGTGAAGTCATCTGTTGGCACTCAGGGCGGTATGCCGAAGTCTATGATGCGTCCGCACAAGCCTCAGACTCTGGTGAATAAAAATACAGACTTAGATAGAAATACAAAACAAGAGCAAAATTCTTCATCCGGTAAAACCCATCCAAGCACACGCGAAGAAATGCTTAGCGCATTGAAGTCCGTACGATGAGGAATGCTGCATGAAAGGAAAATTCCTCCAG
>CAYGJW010000044.1:0-10161 GCA_964350415.1 uncultured Alphaproteobacteria bacterium | reverse complement strand
CAAGAAGATGCAGCTGCACAATTTAACTTGGGGAATGCCTATTGGGGTGGGCGTGGTGTTGATCAAAATTATAAAAAAGCTATTTTTTGGTATCGTTTAGCAGTCGCCCAAGGATATGCTGTTGCTCAACATAATTTAGGCATTGCTTATTGGGATGGACATGGTGTTGAGAAAAATGATATTGAAGCGGTTCGTTGCTGGTGTTTAGCCGCAGCGCAAGGGAATGCTGAGGCACAAAAAATACTTAAAAGAAACTTTACATTCTTATCAAGTCCACCGTGTACGAAAGAACCGAATTTTTCTTTGCTTAAAGAGACCAAAGAAGATGTTGAGTGCTTACTGGCAAGGCATGATTTGTACCGCATATTAAATAACCCAAGTCATGGTTTTCAAGAATCTGTTTTTGCACTTCCAACGCTTCAAGAGCGGTTTGCAGAACTTACATGTTTCGAAGCAGAATTGCTGAAGCTGTTGACTGACTTAGAAAAAGTAGGCCCTGGGTTTATGCTTTCTTGTTTGAAGCCAGATCAAAGAATTGTTGAGGCTGTAAAACAAAATCCACAGGCGATGCATTGGAATCCAGAAATGGGTATGCTGACTTTTGATGAACCAAATGTTCGAACGGCTGGTTTGCTGACGGCCTTATTAGAAGGTGATAAATTCGAAAGATCAGAGGCGACGTTAACAAACTATTTGGAGTTTTATAGAGTACAATTAGAGTCCGTTCGGTCGGGGCAGCCAGATCAAGAGCCAAACCTTAGGCCTGCCTTAGACACTGATGCATTAGAGACTCAGCTGCAGTTGATATTAAAAGAATTCTCAGAGCTTAAAAGCAGTTTCAAAGCACAGCTTGAAGCGAAGTTAGGGGAGTCTGAAAGTCTTGAATCTATGATTGCTGATAAGATAGAAGAGATCATAGAAGAGATTGAGCTGTTAGCTGGCATAAAAAGCAAGCTGCAAGCTTTTGTCGAACAAGGTGCCGGGTACCGTAACCATCAGTTTCTTGAACAGCACCCTTATTTTAAGCCAGCAGTATAAGTCTAAATTTTTTCTGTCACTGCAATGGCGCGAATGGGGGCTTCTGTCCCGTCTTTAATTTTAATAGGGATGGTCATGATCCAGGCACCAAGTGGTGGAAGATCACTTAAGTTAGTCAGATTTTCGATCAGATATTTTCCTGCCCCCAGCAGCAGTTTATGAACTGGAAAATCAGAGTCCTCAGCGTCTGGTGAGAGCGTGTCAATGCCGAGCCCTGCAATTTGGCGCTCCAGCAGGAGTTGCGCTGCAGCAGCTGATACAGTTGGGTAGCGCATAATAGCATTTGAGTCTTCGTTGCGATAAGCTTTGGCGTCCGGCCAATACTGAGACCAACCGGTATTGAAGACGACGATTGTATTGCTTGGGATCATGCCATGGGTTTCCTCAAAATCTAAGATATCATCTGAAGAAATCGAATAAGTCCCGCTGGCTTTGTGGCGTACATCAATCAGAACGAGTGGTTTGATGAGATCACTAAGAGGAATTTCCCCAATTGTGGTGGCATCTTCAATAAAATGAGCAGGCGCATCCATATGCGTACCGATGCCGGCAGGCGTTGTAATTGAGTTCTTGCGGTAGCCTTGATCGTAATCAGCATCCAAAGTGTGCTTGAAGCCGCAATCACGCTCCCAAGTAAGGGTGTCAGGGCCAAGAGAATGGGTAAGATCATGGAATGTGCATTTCTTAAACATCTTTATCCTCAAATTTTTTAACCATTATGATGTATTTAATATTTTCGAAGTAACCATTATTTGCAAGAAATTCATCTCTTGGAATGAAGCCAGCTTGTTCATAAACATGGATAGCACGTGGGTTTGTGACCGCTGGGTCAATAAAGAACGTATCGACGCTTGGGTCAACTTGTTCGCGAATGAAGTGCATAAATGCCCGTAATGTTGGTGCTGCAAGCCCTTTGCCGAGGTAATCCGTATTGCCGATCGTAAAATCAATGCTGAAGGTTTTTCCGGTTTGAGAGAGGTGAGCAAGGTGGCTTTGAGGGAGATCTTTAACGGGCAGCATCTCTGAAGTCATTAAAAGGCAATAGGGTATATTGTCAATTGATCCAACCCAGTAATCGAAGACGCCGCCATAATAAGGAGAGGGAGTCTTCCGTCCTTCAATGAAATGAGTGATGTCTGCTTTGTGTTCAAGGCTGTTATCCCAAAACTCAGTAACATGGGGCTGAGAAAGCCAACTTAATATTATTTCTTGATCTGTAAATGTTGCTGTTTTAAAAGATATTTGTGGTGTTTTTATTAATTTGCTTTCCATTCCCTTGATTCCTTGTTACTATGTGCCTGGTTTAACTGCAGTATTTTTCTGTAGCTGGGCCCTCGCGAGTTCTAGAGAAGATACAAGATACCTTCTTGTGGTTCGTTTGAGTATTATTATTGTGTAACTAGAAGGTGTCATTAAAAAATGAACGATAGTCAAAATACCCTATTCGTAGGTAACTTCCCTTTCAATACAAGTGAAGGTGATCTTGAGCAGCTTTTCGGCCAATTCGGTGCGATTTCTGAAATTCACATGCCTAAAAGCATGGATACAGGTCGTCCAAGAGGTTTTGCTTTTGTAAAGTATGAATCTCAAGATGCAGTTCAAGAAGCTTTGTCTTTGGATGGTCAAGATGTTGGTGGTCGCCCGCTTCGTGTAAACGTTGCTCACGGTCGTAAGCCACGTGAAGGCGGCGGTGATCGCGGCGGACGTCGTTAATCTTTAAGATTAACCGTTAGTCAAAAAGAGGGGCCTTTTGAGGTCCCTTTTTTATTCAAAAGTTTGGGGTATTTGCATTCGGATGATCTTTGGTCTATAATAATGACATACATGTCGTGTGTGTTTTTAATAAAAGGTTGTATTTATGAAATTATTTAAACAGATCAGTATGTTTTTTTTTATTGGTTTGCTTTTTGTTTCGGCAGGACTTGCTGCACAGACAGGTCAAGGAATGTCGCTGCGTGCAGGGCTTGCAGCGCAAACAGTCAAAGATTTAAGCCAAGCGATGGTAGGCCGTGGCGGTGCTGTGAAGAATGAAAATCCAGTAGATCTACATATTACCGTTGATACAATTCGTAAAGTTTCACCCCAGGATCGTCAGGTAGTTTTCTCTTCTTTTGATTATCTAAAGAAGCAGAATGCTCTTGGATTTAAAGTGAAACCAATGATTTTATTTGGTGGAATGGAATTTGATGCCAGCAATATTCATGCAATCCCTCCTTTAAGTGGTGTCGTGTCTCCAGGCAAAAGAACTTACTATTTTGTGGCAAGAGTGATTGGATCCGGTGGATCGAAGCTTGGTAATTTTAGACGTGGAGCTGAATCTCAGTTGAAGCGAATTATTGCTTCTTTCCGTGGTCCTAAGATGAAGTATGGGTTTTTGGGTGCAGGTTCAGTGTATAAGCCTCATGTTACATTGATGACAATGCAGAATTCAGCAAATCATCAGACCGATATTGCAGAGCTTCAAAGGACTTTTGCAAATTTTTCGAGACAGCTTAATACAAATAAAACGTATCGAATTGTAGAATTTAATTTATCTGAACGCCTTCAAGGGCTTGCAAATAAGTTTAATGTTGTGCAGCGCTATGCTCTAAAATTACCAATAGTTTTGGCGAAGAAAAAACCCGTAAAAAGCGCATCAAAAAAGGTTCCCTTAAAAAAGGCTAAGCCTCCTAAAAAGGTTAAGCCAAAGAAAGCTAAGGCTCCTAAGAAGGCTAAACCAAAGCCAAAGAAGATTAAGGCTTCTAAAAAGAAAAAAATAAAATCTAAAAAAAGCAAAAAAAAGAGCAAAAAATAATCTGAAATTGTGAGGGCAGAGTTGTTACAACTCTACTTCGTGAGAGGCTTAATCTTAAAGCCTCTCACTTTTGTAATGGTTTTAAGTCCAGAGTGAAAATTTACGGGTTATATCTGTAACCTGATCCCATGGTCCATAAAGGACGCAGCCATAATATTGAAGTTCTTCTTCTTTTGTTTTTGCTGTGTTTTCAAGCTGTTCTAGGTACGTGCCGCCTGTCATCGTATTGAGAAAAGTGGTATATTTGATGTTTTGTTCACGGGCAGTATTCACTGTTTTTCGAATTTCTCCAGACTTAGCTTTAAGGATTATAAAAGGCATTTGCGAAATATGAGGATAACTATTTTGATCTGCATCGCTATAGGTATCAAGCCTAAGCTTCTCTGAAGAGAGCGTAGATCCGAGCCCAATAGTGGCATGGGCTAGGGCATTCATGACAACACCCGATTCTACTTTTTTGTTAAGAACAGCAACAAGTTTATTATCGAATGTGGTCATATTATTTTCCTCTTAATTAATTAAATTCTGTTTGTTTAACACACTTTTGTTTTTTGGGAAAGTTCTATAAAAACGAGCGCAGAGTCCTCAGTAAAAGATCGTCATATAACGGCAGTATTGTGTGTTTTTCAGCGACCAGAGAACGTTAGGCCGTTTTTTTTAATAATTTTTAAAATAGTAATGTTGATGATAGTATTATTTTTCTTTATAGTTGTATGATCGAAATAATATAACTATGTGTGAGGAAGTCTATGTTTAGTAATCGTCTTATTGTATTCTTGTTTGCTTCATTGCTGATGTTTAATGCTAGTTTGTTTGAGTTAAGTGCTCGCACTGTTGTTGCACCTGATTTTTCTTATGATTTAGATAAAAACAATTTGCTTGCTGCTGCTCGTTTAATAAGGAATCTTGATGATTTTTATCTTCGTAACAAGATGAATGATCAACGTCTTATAATTAGCGGAGTGGGGCGCTTTGCAAGTATTAAAAAAGGTGACAAAGATTGTCTAGAAGATCTCATTAAAAAGCTTAAGGAAAAATACAAATCTTTAGATGAGACAAAGGCTCGGGCTTTTATGGCCCTTAAAGATGGCCGGTTACGTATTTTCCGTTCATACAAATCGGATAAATTTGATACATATGATGTTGTTTTTGATCCTAAAAAATTAAAGCGCAATGCGGATAGAGTGAAGATTCTTCCTGTTAAAATTAGTTTTTGCGTTCCTGAGAAAATTTGTTGTAAATACCCCAAAGATCAAATTAGCTGTCTTCAACATATAACAGGTGTCTTAAGTGCAAAAATTAAAGACTTACAGACAGAATTAATCAATGACATTCGTCCACAAACAGATATGTGTCTGGCTGCTCTACCTGCTCCTCGTAATACAGGGGTTTTCCCGCTTACTTCAGAGAATAAAAAGTGTTTGAATGATGCTCTTGCAACACTTGCTCAGTTTAGGATGGATATTAATGAGTTGCGAGACAGTACTCAAAAAAACACTCCGTAATAAGGGGAATGATTTTCTTGGTATCTGCTGTGATCTCCCTAATGAGCGTTCAGGAAATTTAAGTAATCTTAATGGTGTGAGCTTTACGTATTCTCGAAAAAGTAAAATTCGTGATGCAAAGGCTGGTGTTTTTATGAACCTTTTTCAAAACTTAGTTGAGGAAAAAGGGTGTAAAGGTCGAATCATCCTTAATGGAAATAACTTCTTTGTAATGACAGATAGCGGCAAAGTGAGTTCTGGCCTGACGCAAAAAGATGCATTAAAAAGGATTGCTAAAGAATTACGCAAGAAATTCAAAGGTGATAGCCTTAAGAGAAATGTTGAAAAAGCAATTAAATCTGGTGATCTACGTTTTAGTGTCATAAGAAAAGCAGGAATGAATCATTATACTCTTAGACTTAAAAAAGATAGTTTGAAAAAACATCATATCTTTTTCTTGGTTGGTGCTTCTCCTCAAGGGCCAATGAGCGTTGATAATATAATGCTTTGTGAGTGCTTAAGTACAGCTCTTATTGATAAAGGATTTCCAAATTTAGATGCGTTTTTTATGGGGACTGAAAGTGTTTTTAATGTCTTTAAAAATCTGGGCGTTCAGTTGAATGCAGGGATGCCAATAACCGTTGCTGATCTGACAACAGTTGGAATGCAGCGTGCAATGCTGTTGAATTTATTTACAAACGTTCTAATGCATTTAGAGACGTTGGCCGCGGATTTGCGTCAGTGTAGGATGATGAATATTCGTAGTGCGAGTATTTCCGGTGGTGGTAGCACGTAAGGTCATTAGTAAAAAAGCCCCCTTGATCTAAGGGGGCTTTTTTTAATCTTGAACTTGGATTTTAACGTATTCCCCAGGTGCCTCACAAAGGGATGGGTATTTTTTATGTTCCCCAGGCTGAAGTGCTTTAACCTTATTACCTGCTTGCGGCTGAACCCAGTCATACCACCTATTCCACCAAGATCCTTTGTGCTCAGTTGCCTTGTCAAGCCACAGGTCTGCATCTTTTGGATTTGTTTTAGATGTCCAATGGCAATATTTATTGGCTTTTGGATGGTTCATAACCCCAGCAATGTGCCCCGATGCAGAGAGCACAAAAGTTGTATTTGTATTAAACAAGGTGCTGCCTTGATAAACGGGCTTCCAAGGGGTGATATGATCCTCAAGCGCGGCCATGACAAAAAGTGGCGTTTTGATATTTTTTAAATCAATCGCGCTGTTGTTGAGTTTCATTGCACCTGGTTTAGCGAGGTTGTTTTCAATGTACATATTCCGAAGAAAAAAGTTCATCATTTGTGCGGGCATGCGGGTAGGGTCCGCGTTCCAATACAAAAGATCAAAGGCAATAGGATCCCGACCAAGCATATAGTTGTTAATGATGAAGGACCAAATGAGGTCATTAGACCGCAACATATTAAAGGTTGTTGTCATCGCCCGCGAGTCCAAATAGCCTTTTTCAGCCATGCGTCGTTCAAGCGCTGTCAGCTGTTTCTCATCTACAAAGACACCAAGGTCACCCGGCGCTGAGAAGTCTGTTAGGGTTGCAAGTAAAGAGGCGCTTTGAATGTCATCACTCTTTGTATCGGCCAAATGGCTGAGCGCGCAAGACAGGAGTGTTCCCCCCAAGCAATAACCGATTACGTTGACTTTAGGCTGGCTGGAAATCTCTTTAATGGCCTTGACACTTTCAAGAATACCAAGGTTCATGTAGTCTTCGAAAGTTTTTTCACTATGGGATTCATCAGGATTTACCCATGAAACAATAAAGACAGAAAAGCCCTGGTCGAGGAGCCATTGAGCAATGGAGTTTTCTTTCCTAAGATCAAAAATATAGTACTTATTGATCCATGGCGGAACAATAAGGAGCGGAATTTCGTAGGTATTTTCTGTTTTTGGTGTGTAGTGAATCAGCTCAACAAGATCGTTTCTGTAGACAACTTTTCCAGGCGTTTGAGCAATGTTTTTACCAAGCGTAAAGGCTTCTTTATCCACCATGCTAATATTAAGCTTACGCTCAGCATGGTCGAAGTCTTTCATTAGGTTCTTAAAGCCAGTGCTGAGATTTCGGCCGCGTGTTGCAACAGCTTCCCTTAGGACCTCAGGGTTTGTCATTGGAAAGTTTGTTGGTGATAAGGCGTCCAGAATTTGCTGTGTGTAAAAGCGTACTTTATGGGCTGATTTGTCATCAATTTCTGCAATTGTATCGACAGTGTCTTTTGTCCAGTCACAGGTAATTTCGTAGGCGTCTCTAAGATAGCTGAAGAAAAAATTATTATCCCATGATTCATGCTTGAAACGCCGGTCTTTGCGTTTTTTTGTTTCAAAATCAGGTTCATAATCTTGATTATACATGCGTTTTGGTAAGGTCTGCGCTTTTTGCATCCAAAGCTGAGAATGCTGTTGCCAAAACTGCTGATGAGCTTTAAAGATTTTTGTTGGATTTTGCCATGCGCTTGTCGCAAACTCTAAAAAAGTTTCGCCAATAGCAAGCGGATCTGATAGTCCTGTGCTTGGTGCTTTTGGTAAAAGGTCACCAAGATTAGGGGGGCGAGACGCTGGTGTCGCTTCTTTGGGTATTGCTGAACTCAGTTCAGATGTATTCTTCGGGGACGGTATATTCTTTCCCATGCTTCCTCCTAAGGAGCGATTGTGTTAAATCATTATATACCTTATTTAAACAATCTTGCGAGTTGTAAATGGACATTTTTCGGTTTTTAGGGGCAGCAATTCTGGTGTTTGTGGTTGGTAGTTGTGCATCCAAAACATCTCAGTATACAGACCAGGCTTTGGTTAAAGAGGCGCTGGATAAGCCGTACCCTTGCCTGCGCCCTGTTAAGCCGCGTCCTTGGTCACAAGAAAAAGATCAGCAGCTGAAACAACAATTGCTTCAGGAGCATAAAGCTTTAGGAATAAATTAATGCAGGTTGAACCAGTCATGCACAGGGATGAGAACGCGATCATGGATGTCCTATCTTTAGGGGGGAACCTGTGGCAGTGGCGTTCTGCTGATGACTTTTTAGTTCGAACCTTTATGCAAAAGCTGAGCATTCCTGAGATTATAGCACGGATTCTTGTGGGGCGCGGTATTGGGCTGGATGAGATGCAGCACTGTCTAGCACCCTCAGTGAAAGATTTGCTACCAGACCCAAATACATTCTTGGGTATGAAAGAGGCGATCGTACGACTTGTGGAAGCGATTAAGCATAAGCAAACGATTGCCGTCTTTGGTGACTATGACGTTGATGGTGCGACTTCCACAGCACTTATTATGCGCTTCCTTGCAGATGTGGGCTCTAAGGCTGGGCGCTACATCCCTGATCGCAGTAAAGAGGGTTACGGTCCTAGTATTGCGGCCTTTAATCAGTTGAAAGAATCTGGCGTCGACCTGGTCATAACGGTCGATTGCGGCACCACCGCCTTTGAGCCACTTGCCCATGCGAAGGCCATTGGCCTGGATGTCATTGTATTAGATCATCATGCCGGTGAGCCCGAATTACCCGCATCCGTTGCTGTCGTCAATCCGAACCGTATTGACGAGTCATCGGATTATACGTACTTGGCTGCAGTTGGTGTGACTTTTGTCGCCCTGGTCGCCTTGAATAGAGCCTTAAGGGAGGCTGGTTGGTACAAGGATAGACCAGAGCCGAATTTACTCGCATTGCTGGATCTGGTGGCCTTAGGGACCGTTTGTGATGTGGTGCCCTTGAAAGGGCTGAATCGTGCTTTTGTCCGTCAAGGTCTTAAGGTAATGCGTAAGCAGCAGAACATTGGTCTTTCTGCCTTGTTTGATGCGGCACAAGTGCGCCGCCCCCCGGATTCTTATGTGCTTGGGTTTATGCTGGGGCCCCGGGTCAATGCGGGCGGACGAGTCGGTCTTTCCACCTTAGGAACGGACCTTTTAACCACAAGCGATTCAAATAAGGCGCGTGAGATTGCGCAAAAACTGGACCTGTATAACCAGGAACGCCGGGCCATTGAGGATCTAGTTCTGACTGAAGCCCTAGAACAAGTTGAGGCGCTAGAAGAGCTGCCCAAGATGTTAGTCGTTTCCGGGGAAGGCTGGCATCCTGGCGTCATTGGAATTGTCGCAGGTCGCCTGAAGGAACGTTATAAGCGCCCAGCTTGGGTAATTGCCATGGACGGTGACGCGGGTAAAGGCTCTGGCCGGTCGGTCGAAGGAATTGACTTAGGCGCGATGGTTATTGCTGCTAGGCAAGCTGGAATGCTAGTCAGTGGTGGTGGTCACAAGATGGCGGCCGGTTTGTCTGTACAACGCGATAAGCTGGACGGTCTTGCTGATTATTTCAACCAGCGTTTGCAGCAAGAATTGCCGCTGCCAAGTCTGAAAATTGATGGTGCTTTAACACTGGCGTCCTTAAACTTAGAATTTTTAGAGCAGGTCAATACCGCGGGACCTTATGGTGCGGGGTATTCCCAGCCACGCTTTTTGTTTAAAGGGCTGCGCGCAGGTAAAGCAATGCCCCTGGGCAGTAAAGGTTTGCGCTGTATTTTCTATCAAGATGGACGCGAAGATAGAAATGATCGTGTGCAGGGGCTGATTTTTCGCGGCAGTGAAGGTGTGTTGGGCGATGCCTTGAAGCAGGCAAAAGGACGACTTTTGGACATAGTTGGAACGCTTTCCCATGACAGTTATAAAGACGAAGTGCAAATCATGATCGACGACATTCATATAAAATAGCCCTTTCAGTTGATTTCGTCGTTAAGCTTTTCAGACGTACCAGAAGTATGCCTTATCAAAGCTTGCCTAGAACTCATTCTGAAATTTTCTATTTTATGAGTTGTCTTAGGGTGTATCAAAATAATTTTCT
>CAYGJW010000043.1:0-10214 GCA_964350415.1 uncultured Alphaproteobacteria bacterium | reverse complement strand
TCCTTAATCCGTGTGCGGCTATGTGCTTCAGGGGGTGAGGCGTTCAGATCATAAGATTCTTTGCCGCGTGGAAGTGGGCCCTCTCCATCTGCCGGTGCACCAAGGCCGTCGACAATGCGTCCAAGCCATTCATTCGTAGGCTGCACCTTATGGCCGCTACTCATAAATTTAACCGGATTTCCCAGACCCACTCCGTCGATAGGCTGCATGGCCATCGCCATGGCTTTATTTTTGTCAAAACTAATGACTTCACAGTAAATAGGTCGCTGATATTGATTATCAATTTTGCAAACATCACCAATAGAAAGATGTTTTTCAATGCCAGAAATTTCAATAAGCATGCCCCGAATGCCTGCGACCGTCCCAGTATAGGAGGTCGGGGAAAGGTCGTGGATGCGATGCGCGAGATTTTCGAGTGCTGAATGCAAAGGGAAATCCTTATTTTTGTTTGATAGAAACTTCTCTAAGGTAAGGTTTTTATTGAGAAAAGAAAATGATGAAATGAAATAATGTAAACATTTTTTGCTTTTCTTGTATTTAAGAGTAAAATAAAAGAATGTGATTAAGTATTTGGGTGGAAGCAATAATGCGTATTCTTTTGGTTGAAGATGATCCGATTACCGCTCAAAGCATTGAGAAGATGCTGCAATCTGCCTCTTATGCAGTTAATGCAGTGGATCTTGGTGAAGATGGGTTGCAGATTGGTAAGAGCTTTGAATATGATCTGATTATCCTAGATCTTATGTTGCCTGATATTGACGGCTATGAAGTCTTAAAACGCCTTAGGGAATCAAAAATAGCAACGCCTGTTCTTATTTTATCTGGTTTAACAAAACTGGATAACAAAGTTTTAGGGCTTGGGTATGGGGCAGATGATTACCTGACAAAGCCATTTCAAAAGCGCGAACTTTTGGCCCGTGTTGAGGCCATTATCAGACGTTCAAAAGGTCAATCAGATCCAATCGTTCGGATTGGGCCGATTAAAATTAATACCGCTTCAAAAAGTGTATTTGTTCATAATCATCCTGTTAACTTTACGAAGAAAGAGTACGGGGTTATTGAATTGCTCGCCATGCGTCAGGGACGTATTCTGGGTAAAGAGATCTTTATGACGCATCTTTATGACGGGCAAGATGAACCGGATGCTAAAATTATTGATGTTTTTATTTACAGTATCCGTAAAAAATTTGCGGCGGTTATGAACGGTAACGGTTGTATTGAGACCGTTTGGGGCAGGGGGTACATTATTCGCGATGACCTGTTTGGACCAACAAAACTACCCGCTCATCACGCAGATACGGGTTAAAATTGCTGTTTATTTTAATTCTCTAATGAAGCTGCACATCTTATTGCAGAATCTGATATGCAATTAATACCGTCTTACTTTTTTAATAAAAAAAACCGCTATGACGTGCTGTGCATATCATGGCGGTTTTCTGAGGCTGTAAGAGATTGCTTTTTAATTAAGAAGCTTTTGCTTTAGTCTCCGGCTTAGAAGGAGAGTGGGCTGTTTCTTCGTTATGACTTTTTTGCATAGAGTCCCACACATGCGTTGCAATATGAGTTGAATGTTCTGTAACATTTGCAACGTGCTTTTTCAGTTCTTCAACACTTGTTTTTGCAAAGTGAGACTGCACTTCATAGACGTCTTTTGGTGAGCGGCAATTACGCATAGTTGTTAATGCATGGACTCCAGATTCAAGGACTGCTTGTGAAGATTTAACAATAGATTCATTGATCTTAGCATATCCTTCTGCTGCAACTTTTTGGTTTTGGCTCAAAGACTCAACGCCCTGTTTAAAACCTTCTTGCATTGTTTTAACTTGCGCTTCATAGTGTTGACGCAATTTTTCTAAGTGTTCTTGTGAATTTGAAAACATAGTGGTTACTCCTACCCTAAAAAATATTTACCCAGAATTAAACACAGGTTGACTGCTAAAGCAATCTTGTTTTTTGTAATAAATACTCTTTATTTTATTAAAAAACAGGCCTCAACTTCAACGGATGTATTTAAAGGTAATGATGTTGCCCCGACTGCAAAGCGTGCATGCCGTCCTCGATCACCAAAGACTTCCATCATCAGATCTGATGCGCCATTAATAACTTGAGGGTGCTGGATAAAACCTTCAACGCAGCTTACAAAACCGCCAAGTTTCAAGCATCGATCAACTTGATTAAAATTTCCGTTTAAGGCGGCTCCCAGCTGGGAGAGGATATTAAGCCCGCACAGACGAGCTGCTTGATATCCTTCGTCAAGAGAGATGTCTTTGCCAACTTGCCCTAGATAAGCGACCTGACCGTCACGGATAGCGATCTGACCCGAAATAATGACTTGGTTGCCGATGATGACATAAGGATCATAGTTCGCAGCAGCCGGGGCGGGGGTAGGCAAAGTGAGGGGCTCATTGCTTTGTCGTTGTATTGAATGTGATGCAGGCATATTTAGTTCTCCCATATAATTTAGAATTCACTAATCTTGCTATAGCAGATCAATGGAATAGAGCCAACCATAGAAAATAAGTTTAATAACCGCACAAGAACAGAAAGTTAGATGTATGTCTTCATCGGTTAATTTTTTATAAGACTGATTCTTTACCCAATTTTATTATTAAAATGCACGAGATGTACAGAGGTGAAATGTAGCGCGATTTTCTAAAAGCCAGATAAAGTTTCTCAGCTGAGATCTTGATAAGTTGGATTGTATTTAAAGGAAATTAAAAGTCTTAAGAAAAGAGGGATGGTCCTAAGAACCATCCCTCACACGAACTTAAAGTCTTAAGTCTAGTTAGACTACAAACTCTGAACCGTCAACACACTCCAAAATTTTCTCTTTCATGCTAGAGATTGCTAATTGCAAGGCTGCTATTGCTTCGTCAAACTCTTCACATCCTTCTTCGACAGCCGTTCTGACGCATTCACGAAGTTCATCGCAATTATCACAGTTTTTCTTCATGATTTTAACGCGATACGGGATGCAATCATCTAAGTTCAAGCCAACATTCTCACAGCCTGGAACAGTTGTATCAAAGCTGAATTCGATGCACACAGAGCACGAATCCCTCTCAATCACTTCGCATGTTAAAAAACCTCTACGAAGAGCTATTCGAATAGCTCTAAATAATGAACTTTCACACGGGGAGTAGTCACGAATGCATTGGATGAATTTTTCATAATCCTCATCAGGAACGTCTACCACTTCTCCTTCAGGTACGGGATCATCACAGCGTGTTATCCGGCGAGGACAGTCACCTAAATTAAAAGACCCGTCATCTTGTTGAAGTACGATAGACCTGTATAAATCACCTAAAAATCCTGAAAAAATGTTTAATGTTTCAATCCAGTCTTCATCTAAGACGAGGCAAGGTTCTTGGAGAATTCGGCAGACAACTGTTACATATAGGGCTTTATTATCTTCATCTTTTGGCTCTACGATGTCGCCATTATCTTTTCTCAGGCAAACCGCATAAATCCAACCGCATACAGTTGGGTCTTCATTATCAACAAAGTTTGCATCTTTTCTCCATCTCTGTAGAAAAAGTTTTCCTTCTTGTTTGCCGCCATTAATCCTTGCAATTAGTTTGTTAACTTCGGCAGCAACACAATCAAACTCAGCTTGTGTTTGTCTTCCAACCTTATTGCCTGTTGTGCTTGGGCAGGCGAAAGGACGGAGATGGCATATGACCCATTTATCTCTGACCCTGCGGGCTTCATTTCCTGGAAGTCCACGGAAAAGTTCTGTGAGCTCCTCATGACCGATTTGCTCTGGGCAAAACTCACCACCTTTCTCAGTCTCTGGTATGACTTTTTTACAACTATCCTCACAATTACAGTCGCCGGTTGCGAAAGTCGATGCAGTGGGCACGGCAAAGGCAATCAACAAATAAAACAAAATCGAGCGATATACTCTCATTGTTACTCTCCCTCTTATATTAGTTCATTACTTAAAAACGTAGCATGTTTTTATTTTTAAAACAATATTACCATTTAATGGGGGCTCAGGAGGTTTGCCTTTATAAGGGGAGGCGATGTCATTTGTAATGCTGCGCAAGGCGAACAGCTTAATTCTGTTGCGCGTAAAAATCAGAAATTTCTAAAGAATTATGTATTTTTCAGAAATATTTATAACTTACACTGATAGCCCAGTCATTATGCTTCTGGTCTGACTCTATTGAGTCTGCAGCGGTTCAAGTTACTAAGCATTGAGTAAAGCCTCCTTTTTATTTAAAAAGACTGTTTATTCTAGCTAATATGTAGTTATTCACCTGCAGGCTAATATCCTAGTTTTTTTTATGCAAAATGTTGAGGTTTTATTTCCCCGTTTTAATATTTTCTTTTGCTTGTGCCGCCTTAGATAGATCGCTGTTTTTAAGCCATTTGGAAAAGCGTTTTGTTAAAGATTTTCCATTTTTCAACCAAAAATCCGTATCAATAGGAAGGCCTTGCGCTGCGTTTTCAGGAGAGGTTGGTAGCTCCCCTTTTAGAGGCGTGTCCTCAAGAGATTTAATGGCAGCTTGATGGGTTGGGCTATAAGGAATAAGCTGGCTAAGCTTTTTTTGATGAGCTTCATCTGTGACATAATTAATAAAACTAAGTGCTTCTGTTTCTTTTGTGGAATTTTTTAGAATTGCCCAAAAATCCATTTCAGAAAGATTATCTTTCCACACGAGTGCATAGTTCCTGCCGTCTTTATTCGCCAGAGAAGCACGCCCATTGTAAGTTGTGGTCAGTACAACATGGTTCGTTGCAAGCCACTGCATCGGTTGCTCTCCACTTTCCCACCATGCGATATTTGAAGAAAGCTCATCAAGTTTTTTGAAAGCCAGATCAACACCTTCAGGAGTGCTTAGTTTTGCATACAAGCTTTCTTTAGGAACGCCTGCGGCTAAGAGTGCAATCTCGAGTGTAAATTTAGGGGTCTTACGAAGGCCTCGTTTTCCTGGGAATTTTTGAGTGTTCCAGAAGTCAAGCCAGCTTTTAGGGGCTGCATTTCTGAATTTATCTTTGTTGTAGCTATAAATCATTGACCACTTAACAGTACCAACACCGCATTTAGACCGGGCCTCATCTATAAGTGCGTCTTTGTGCGCAATTTTATCCCAGTTAATCTTTTTAAAGAGCTGGTATTTACCTTCATCTTGGCATCCAACTTTTAACTCAGCTTCTTCAACTTGAACAACATCCCAATGCTCCCCAGTACGGCGTGCAGCCCTAAGCAATTCTGGCAGTGAACCACCATACTCTTTATCAATAGCCATGACGTCGTGATTTTCGTTGAACGGCTGGAAAAGAGCCTCACGTTGAGCTTTTTGGAAAGATCCCCCCCAAGAGCCAATAATAAGTCGGTTCGTATTAGGACGATCTGCACTTGATAGTGTTAACAGAAGGCAAGCTGCAGTAACTGAAAGGAGTGTTGTTTTGTAGATTTTCATCAGAAAGACCGTTAAAGTTGAGTTTTTGCGTATGATAGAAAGAGTTAGACAGCACCAAGTATACCTTGATCCCTTAGTTGTTTGTAACCTTTATTGACGCCCGAATCAAACTTTTTAAATAATTCTTCTAGCTCTTCTTCTGTTGTGATGTAAGGAGGGCAGAAACACAGAGTTTCCCGCAAAGCCCTTGTAAGTAAGCCAGTTTCAAGGCATGTTCGTTCAAGTGTTTTTGCAACGCCTAAAGATTCAGGATAATTTTCTCTTGTTTTCTTGTTTTTTACAATTTCAACACCTGCTAATAATCCAATGCCCCGAGTTTCCCCCACAAGGGGATGATCTTTAAAGGTGTGTATTTTTTTAAGGAATATCTTTGAGATCTTATTTACATGATCGAGCAAATCTGTGTTCTCATATATATCCAAGCACGCTAGAGCTGCAGCAGCTGCGATCGGGTGCGCTGAGTTTGTAAACCCGTGCCCTAAGACGCTATGTTCATCGCTTGCTTGGGCAATAACACCATAAATCGTGTCTGATAGAAGCACGCCAGATATCGGAATATATGCGGAAGAAAGTCCCTTTGCGACGGTAATAATATCAGGGGAAAAGCCCATTGACTCAAAACCCCAGAGATTCCCTGTGCGACCAAAACCGCATATGACTTCATCAGAAATCATCAAAATGTCGTATTTTTTCAGAACTTTTTGAATCGATGAAAAATATGTAAGAGGGGGGACGCGGACACCACCAGCACCTTGAACAGGCTCGACAATCATCGCTGCAATCGTTTCTGGGCCATTGTCCATGATTAGTTTTTCAAGATTATCTGTAAGACGTTTAACAAACTCCTCTTCAGTTTCATCCAAAAGACCATAACGATAAAAGTGAGGACAGTCTGCTCTTAGAACCCAGTCCCTAGGTAAGTCAAATCCATCGTGAACGTGAGACAATCCTGTTAGACTGCCAGCACCAATGGTGACGCCGTGATATCCCTCATTTAAGGCAATGATTTTCTTTTTCTCTGATTTGCCAATTGCATTGTTATAATACCAACAAAATTTGATCGCCGTATCATTGGCTTCTGACCCTGAGTTTGCAAAAAAGACCTTATTAATGTGATCCGGGGCCATACTCGTGAGTCTATCGGCAAGTTCGGCTGCTCCTTCATGGGTGCGGCCGTTGAAAATATGATATGTGGGAAGTTTTTTAAGCTGCTCGTTTATTGCTTCAATAATAGGCTGATGAGAAAATCCAAGATTCGCACACCACAAAGAAGAGACCGCATCAAGATATTTCTTATCCTGATCATCATAGACATATATTCCCTTTCCATGAGACATCAGTAGAGGTCCAATGTTCTCGTGAACTTTTAGGTTTGTAAAAGGGTGTATGAGACTTTGAATATCCTTTTGATTTAAATCGGACATATTGACTCCTCTTGATTTACTGTCTTTTTTAATACACTAAACATTTTCATATATTGTTGTCATAAGAACAACATATTAAGATATTTTTTTATGTCTTATTTATTGAATATTGAATCTCTTTTAAAATTGTGCAAAGAATCTGTGCAGATTCGTATTCAAGCTGAAAGCGAACAATCGTATTGTGGGCTGAAAAATAAAAAATCTTGTCTTTTGTTAGAGAGGTTTTTAGAATTTCTCAGCTTTAAATAAAGGTGAGGAAAAATAAATGGAAATTGTTGACATTTTTATTGTCGCATGTGGACTTGTGGCATTAGCCTACGGTCTATTTGCGGGCCGTGAGGTTCTTGCAACAGATCGTGGTAATGCACGTATGCAAGAAATCGCTCAGGCTGTTCAGGAGGGGGCTCAGGCTTATCTAAGTCGTCAGTATCGTAGTATTGCCATCGTGGGACTTGCTGTTGCTGCTGGTCTTTGGGGCTTGCTTGGTATGCATGTTGCTCTTGGCTTTGTCTTAGGTGCTTTTTTCTCCGGCGCTGCTGGGTTCATTGGTATGAACGTATCTGTTCGTGCAAATGTTCGTACCGCGGAGGCCGCACGTCATGGACTAAAGCCTGCGCTTAATATTGCTTTTAAATCTGGTGCCGTTACGGGAATGATCGTTGTTGGTCTAGCACTGTTAGGTGTTGCGGTTTATCACGATATCCTTCGTCACTTAGGTCTTGAAACACGCGCGATACTTGAAGCGCTTGTTGGTTTAAGTTTTGGTGCTTCTCTTATCTCTATTTTTGCACGCCTTGGTGGTGGTATCTTTACAAAAGGTGCTGATGTTGGTGCGGATATCGTGGGTAAAATTGAAGCGGGTATCCCTGAAGATGATCCTCGGAATCCTGCAGTAATTGCTGATAACGTCGGTGATAATGTTGGCGATTGTGCAGGTATGGCTGCAGATCTCTTTGAAACATATGTTGTGACTATTGTTGCAACGATGCTGCTTGCATCTTCTCAGTTTACAGGTGCGTTGCAATCATCAATGATGCTTTATCCCTTAGGAATTGGCGCTGTATGTATCTTAGGATCAATCGTTGGTACATTCTTCGTGTCTGTTGATAGCTCTGGTAATATTATGAAGGCCCTTTATAAGGGTTTCATCGCAAGTGCCATTGTTTCTGCGGGCCTCGTTAGTCTTTTGACTTGGAAGACAATTGGCCTTGATCAAGCGCTGGTCATGGGTGATAGCGTCATTCAAGGTAAGCATCTTCTTTATAGTGCTTTCATTGGACTCGGCGTAACTGGTGCGCTTATCTGGATTACTGAGTACTATACGTCTACAGCATACAGCCCGGTAAAACGTGTTGCTAAAGCCTCTGAAACAGGTCATGCAACAAACGTAATTCAGGGACTTGCAGTGTCCATGGAATCAACGGCCCTTCCTGTTATCGTAATCAGCTTAGGCATTATTGGTGCCTATGTTGCAGCAGGCTTGTTTGGGATTGCCATCGCAGCAACAACAATGCTTGCCCTTGCAGGTATGGTTATTGCACTTGATGCTTATGGTCCTGTGACAGATAATGCGGGCGGCATTGCGGAAATGGCAGACCTTCCGGAAGATGTTCGTAAAACAACGGATGCTTTGGATGCCGTAGGAAATACGACAAAAGCTGTCACAAAAGGCTATGCGATCGGTTCTGCGGCGTTGGCTGCATTGGTTCTGTTTGCGGCTTATATCGAAGACTTGCAATATTATTTTTCAGACCTGAGTGTTGAGTTTAAGTTGCAAGATCCATATGTCATGATCGGATTGTTCATTGGTGGTATGTTGCCGTACCTCTTTGCTTCACAAGGTATGACTGCAGTAAGCCGTGCAGCATCAGCTGTTGTCAATGAGGTGCGCAGGCAGTTCCGTGAGATCCCAGGCATTATGGAAGGCACAGCGCGTCCTGAATACGGTAAAGCCGTTGATCTTCTGACGAAGTCTGCAATTCGTGAAATGATTATTCCTTCGTTGCTACCTATCCTTGCGCCATTAGCAATGTACTTCGTTGTGAAAGCTGTTGGCGGTCAATCTGCTGCGTTTACAGCGCTTGGTGCAATGTTGCTGGGTACGATTGTTACAGGGCTATTTGTGGCAATTTCAATGACATCCGGTGGTGGTGCTTGGGATAATGCAAAGAAATACATTGAAGATGGTAATCATGGTGGTAAAGGTTCTGAGGCGCATATGGCTTCAGTAACAGGCGATACAGTAGGGGATCCTTATAAGGACACTGCGGGACCTGCTATTAACCCTATGATTAAGATCGTTAATATTGTGGCGCTTTTGTTGCTTGCAGCACTGGCTCACTAACTAACATTTTTGATTAGACTATAAGATGAGGCGTTCCTTTTGGAGCGCCTTATTTTTGTAAATATGGACTGTTTGCTATAAATTTCATAAAAAGCTGAGATTTGATTAAATTTCGGGTTGACCTGTGAGGGCTGAGGTTATATATTCAGCGGCGTTGGGTACTTAGCTCAGTTGGTAGAGCAACTGACTTTTAATCAGTAGGTCATAGGTTCGAATCCCATAGTACCCACCACTCTTCTTTTAAAGGTATGCAGATGACAGTTACCTTTGATCATTTTTCCAAAATTGAAATACGTGTAGGCACAGTTGTGAAGGCTGAGGCTTTTTCCCGTGCTCAAAATCCATCTTTTAAAGTATGGGTGGACTTTGGTGTTGAAGTTGGGGTTAAGCAAACCTCTGCGCAAATTACTGTGCACTATACGCCGGAAGTTTTGATTGGTAAGCAGGTGGTTGGTGTTTTAAATTTAGGCACACGCAATATCGCGGGTTTTATATCAGAGTTTCTACTTACAGGTTTTTCAGATGATGAGGGTTCTATTGTCCTTGCTTGTCCCGATAAAGCCGTTCCAAATGGCGGGAAGCTGCATTGATGTTTTTCGAAACTGAACGCTTTATAGTCAAAGCATTAGAAGAGCAGGATGCTAATAATTGCGTTCAACTTTTGCTGCACCCTGATGTTTCTGAGTATAACCCCGCAACTTCAAAAATGATGAAGTCAGACGGCGGTCTTGCATATATTCGACGGAACCAAAAGCTTTATGATTCTGATAAGATTGGCATGCATTCAATTTACACCAAGCAGAAAAATCATTTTGTGGGGATTGTTGGGTTCCATGATTTTTTAATTGATGAGTTGGAGTTAGGCATCTTCTTATTGCCTGAATTTTGGGGGAAAGGTGTTGCTTACGAAGTCTGTAAGCATTTGTTAGCCCTAGCCTTTAAGAAGTTTATGCTCCCACACTGCTATGCACGTGCAAGTGCAGAAAATACTGGTTCAATTGGTTTGCTAAAAAAACA
>CAYGJW010000042.1:0-10423 GCA_964350415.1 uncultured Alphaproteobacteria bacterium | reverse complement strand
CTATGGGGAACATCGGTTTATCATTTTGATCAACAATTTGAATTCGCATACCCTCTGGTGTAAAGTCAACCAACAGATTTTTAGAGAATTCTTTTAATTCAGGCGAGGATTCAATGGCTTCTTGAATTTCTTTCTTCGCTTTTTCAAACTCTGCACGCTCTTTTTTTGCCAAAGCATCATCAATATCAACATTCGTTGAGTCTTTAGGTACCTGCACTTCTAGTTTATTTGGATCAAAGGGTGTGAATTTTGAATCGTCGATCTCCCCAGGATGCGGTGCACCTTCATGCTCACTATTACCGCCCTTCCCATCCGCAGACATCCGAATTCCTTGCACAGATTCTAACTTTTGCGATGCGACATTACTGGATAAGCTTCCCTCTTGATCGATGGACAGACCGCCCAAAGCACCACCACTTCCACTTGTTGAGGCAATTGAAACAGAAATCGGATCAAAGTAATTTGAAATACCCTTTTTTTGCTCTTCCGTCGTTGCATTCAAAAGCCATAACAACAGAAAAAAGGCCATCATTGCCGTAACAAAATCTGCATAGGCCACTTTCCAGGCACCACCATGGTGGCCACCACTAACCTTTTTGATTTTCTTGACAATGATTGTACCTTCAGCCATGACTCCCCAAACCTTTTTATTTAGATATCCTATGCAGGCGCAGGCAGGCCTGCAATTTCTTCCTCAAGCTCAGCAAAGCTTGGCCGTATGTCAGAGGTTAAGCTTTTACGTGCAAACTCAACAGATACAGCAGGTGCATAGCCTTGCATGTGCGCAATAAGCCCCACTTTGAAACATTTAAAATAGCTTCCTTGAGCATCAAAAGCAGCTTGCATGGAAGCGGCCATCGGCCCAACACAGCCATAAGCGGCAAAAATCCCAAAGAACGTTCCAACCAAGGCACCGGCAATCAAACCACCCAGAACTTCTGGCGGTTCTGAAATTGATCCCATTGTTTTAATCACACCCAAAACCGCCGCAACAATTCCAAGGGCGGGAAATGCATCACCAAGGTTCTGGAAAGCGTGGGCAACAGCACCTTCTTCATGGTGGTGAATCTCAAGTTCTTCTGTAAGAATTTCATCCATTTCATGTGGGTTATCTGTGCCAAGGGTCCATAATCTTAGATAGTCGCAAAAGAATTCAACGGCATGATGGTCCTTATGAAATTTAGGAAACTGTTGAAAGAGCGCGCTTGCTTCAGGGTTTTCAACATGCGCTTCAATTGCTAGAATGCCTTTTTGTTTGATCAGCTTAAAAACTTGAAACTGTAGGGTTAAAATCTCAGTATAATGTGCTTTTTTATATTTTGAGCCGCCTAATAAGGCCTTAAAACCCTTACCGACACCTTTAAGAACAGTTGGTGGATTACTAATCAAAAAGGCTCCAATCCCCGCACCACCAATAATTACATACTCAAAAGGCTGCCACAAAACGCTCAGATAACCGCCCATTGCCGCGTAACCACCCAAAACGGAGAGCATAACAATAATAAATCCAACAATAAATAGCATCTAAGCTTCCATTATATTTATTTATCCCTATGTTCGCTTGTGAACACTTAATCATATTGGACAATATTTTATTTAATATCAAGAGAAGCTTGCATCTAAGGCGCGTTATAGAAACACAGTTGCCCTCTTATCTTGTTGATCAAAGCATGCTATAAATAAAAAAACAGTGAAATTTGAGGAAGCCATGGAAACAGATACATTCTTAGAATACTATCGTAACGCTCTCTTATGGCTTGAGACTAATTTTTTCGCTCAAGAGCGTATCTTACAATTCACATTTATTTTCATTGCACTTGCTATCTCGTGGGCGTCATACAGGTATATAATACGTGAGAAAAGCAGCCCAGAAAAGGATCATAAGGGCTCTTTCTTTGTTCAAAAAAGCTTCTTTATTGCAGGTTTTGCTGCGGTTATTTTATGGACTGTGGACGCCATCCAAATTGAAATGGAACTGCATTCTCATGTCACAACAACCGCAGCAAGCCTTCTTACCGCCTGGGTTGCTGTAATTGGTTTAAGTCAACTTATTAAAGATCGCTTTCTTCGTTTCATCGCAGAAATTACGGTCTATCTTATTGCAGCACTTACAATTTTAAAGTTACTCGAGCCAACAAAGGGGTTTTTAAAACGCATTAATTTTCAGACTGGTGAAGTTAGTTTTAACCTGCTATCTATCATTGAGGCACTTTTTATTCTTGTCATTTTTATTTGGGCAACAAGCGTTATTTCGCGCTTTATCAATAAAAGAATCGAACGTGATTCTCAACTTGAGAAAACGACACAAATTGCGGTTGAGCAAATTATACGACTCTCACTGCTCGGTATATCTGTTGTTATTGCACTCAGAATTGTCGGACTAGACCTGACAATCGTTGCTTTTTTTGCCGCAGCGCTGGGGCTTGGTGTTGGTCGAGGCCTGAAACCCGTTTTTTCAAATATGGCAAGCGGCTTTATTATGATGTTTGATCACTCCATTAAGCCTGGAGATTATATTGAAATTGGTGACAGCCATGGGACAGTTGAAACAATCAACTCCAAACAAACAACACTCATTATGAATAATAAAAGGAAAATTTTAATCCCGAATGCTCAGTTTCATCAGCAAGAAATCGTAAACTGGTCCAGAAGCACCACAGGCGTTCCAATTTATTTAAGATTTACCATAAAAACAGATGATGCTTTTTTAATAAATTTTGACAAAAATGTTCAAATGATTAATCAAAATGCCCTCGATGCAGCACACGAAATTTCTAAAATACGCGACACCCCTCATCCCAATTGCTTACTTGTTAAAATGAACGATCAGTCACTTGAATTTGAGCTCAGAACATGGGTAGATTCTATTCATGATGGGCCTGGAAAGGTTAAAAGCGCACTTAATTATGCTCTGGTTAAACGCTTTGAATCGATACATCAAAATCGTATTAAAGGAGACCCTAAATGGAATGCATTACTGGCAGCAGAGAGCTATGTGAACCTTTGCGAACATGGTAATGTTGCAAAACAACCACTAATTTAGCGTGTTTTTTAAATATTAACCTGAGCTACATTGCTTTATTGATTCCTGTACTGTATAATGATAGGTGTATTAAAGATAAAAAAATTGTTCACGGTTGGAGCCACAGCAAGGAGGAAAATGCAAATGTCTATGATTAAAAGGTTTATGAAAGATGAGTCCGGAGCAACAGCCATTGAGTATGGTTTGATTGCTGCACTTATTTCACTCGCAATTATTGCAGGACTAAAAATTATTGGTCCTGAACTTAAGAAAACGTTCTCGTCTATTGGTACTGCTCTTCAAAGCGCTACATCCTAATAGGTTAAGAAATCATCTTAAAAAAAATAAGCGGCTCATTGAGTCGCTTATTTTTTTATCTAAAAGCAAATAATAGCTCTATAAATTAATATTTTTTTGGGGCTCGGTCGCGCTGTCATGGCGTAAAGAATTTTATGACTAAACGAGATAGTCTTGAAATCCTTTTTAGAATTATGCGAGTCTAGCCCTTTAATTTATAGGAAAAAACGAGACTGTCTTGCCATAACGATGACATTATGATTAGATCCCTCAGCAAAGCCATTTTTTTCAAGGTCAGCAGTGTCATTAGAATCCCGATCACAACAGAATTCCCTTCCCTTGAGGACAATACGTAAGTGTCCATGAGAAAGCTTTCTGCTCCTACCTTTTATTCTTACAGACTTTGTATATAAAACAGTGTCGTCTTTGCCACAAAGTTGAAATTCTCCTTCTTTCAAGGGGTTAATACGCCAATAGGCAACTGTTTTAGGGTCTAAGTCAGGTTTTATTCTTTTAGCAGGATTAGGCTCTGTGATTTCTTCCTCTCTTACGCGTTTTTTGCCAACACTCTCCATTGCTTTTTGAGCACTCTCTTGCTCGAAGGTTGATGCAACTGCAGATTGGAATCCTTCAACGTAACGGGTGTTTGTGCCATGTGAAGGATTAAACCCCGCGGTACGCAAAGCATCTCTAATCGTAACGTGCCCCACTTGACCATTTGACCGCGGCATGAGATTTTCCAAAACTCTTGAGGAATATTGTATGAAAGGCAAGGAGCTAATGGAATGTTGCTGATATCGTGAATGCTGCGCTATAAAATCATTATGTTCTTGTCTTTGTTCAGCTCTACATTGAAGACATTCTGCCATAGGTGCTCTATCAACTGCGTACAAAGCATCACTAAGAGTAGCGTGCCCTACTTGACCATTTGACTGCTGCATGCGATTTTCCAAAACTGTTGAAGAGTATTGCATAAAAGGCAAGGAAGTATTCGAATATTTCTGATATCTTGAATTTGGTGTTATCAAATCATTGTGTTCGTGTATTTGTTGAGTTCTGCACGGAATAAAATAGATCCTATCTTTATAGCATATAAATATATAGTCATCTGGGCATTCAACAAGCTGCATCTGACCAATAACTTGCCCTTGAGGGTCTACAATTACTGCATTATTGGAGTCATCATAATACCAAGAATACCCCTTGGGCAGCTCATCTTCGAATTGTAAATCAAGGTAATTATTTTCTGAATCTTGAATCTCAATCATATCTTTATTGCCGAATACATAATCCCAGCTTGCAGGAGGTCCTGCTGAAAATGTAGAAGAAAACATGAGAAAACTGAGAATAAAATAACTTTTTAGAAAGTAATACATAAAATAACCTTACATTAAATTGAATTTATGAAGAAAAAATACACTAACAAGCAACCAATGTCAACAATACATACTTTATATTTATGTTATTTTATTTACTTTTAACTCATAAAGTCACTTAGAATGCATTGTAGTTTTTTACACTTATCTAATATTTGAAGTAAGATCCAAAACTTCATTTAGAAAAAAAATAATTCCAGAAACAGCATACAAGAATATTAGATCAAAGATTTAGACTATAGGTATCTACTCTACAGAAAAGACTATCTAACTTTCTATACAGGTAAAAATAAGGGGTCTATCCTGTCTTTTAGCAAAGTTTGCCTTGCTCTAACTTTAAAATAGCCTTATAAAAGAGGTGTTTTTTATCTATACATAATACGATTAAGGCAATATGAGCGACTCTTCAACAAAACAAACTAAAGCACTTGGCATCTGGACTTCCAGCTCATTGGTTGTTGGTACAATGATTGGTGCCGGTATCTATCTTATCCCTGCTTCACTTGCCCATTACGGCCCGATTAGTATTTTCGGCTGGGTTGTGACAGCAATCGGTGCAATCTCACTCGCACTTTTATTTGCAAGCCTAAGCCGCGCTTTTCCTAAAGCAGGTGGCCCTTACGCCTACAGTCGTGCGGCATTTGGTGATCTCATTGGTTTTCAAGTTGCTTGGTGCTACTGGGCTTCTGTATGGATTGGTAATGCAGCGATTTCCATTTCCATGGCCAGCTACCTTTCATTCTTTTTCCCAGAACTCTTAACAAATAGCCTGTATAACTATCTTGTAATCGTTGGGGTCATCTGGGGATTAACAGGAATTAATATCCTCGGGGTTAAAGAAGCAGGACTATTTCAGCTTATTTCCACAATTATTAAAATTGTCCCACTGCTTGCTGTTGCCATTCTAGGTATTGCATATATTGATCTTAACAACTTCACCCTTAGCGGCACAGCCAATGTTACAACCTTTAGTGCAATCACCGCATCTGCGGCTTTAACACTATGGGCTTTTATTGGATTAGAAGCTGCGACGATTCCCGCTAACCATGTGAAAAATCCTGAAAAAACAATCCCTCGAGCAACAATTTTAGGAACTGGGTTTGTTGCTTTTATCTATATTGCAACAACAGCAGTTGTGATGGGTATGATTCCATCTCATGAACTCGCGCAAATGCATACCCCGTTTACGACTGTTGCGCGTGAGATTTTTGGATCATGGGGTGCTCCCATTATCGCAGCAAGTGCTGTGTTCTCTTGCATTGGCGGCCTGAATGGCTGGATTCTTCTGCAAGCGCAAGTACCGCAAGTTGCTGCTGAAGATGGCCTTTTCCCAAAGTTTTTTGCAAAAACAAATAAGAATGGCGTTCCCTACATTGGTTTACTTATATCCAGCGTATTGGTCAGCATTCTTCTTGCCTTTAACTATTCCAAAGGCTTCGTTGAACAATTTACAATCATTGTTGAAATTGGCACAGTTGCAATTCTTATTCCTTATCTGTACGCAAGTGTTTCTGAGCTTTATCTCTCTCTGATAAAGGGAGTCAGCCAAATTCAAGGCAAGCTATGGAAGCATTTTCTTGTAACAATTATCGGCTTTTCTTATGCGCTGTGGGCACTTCTTGGAACGGGTAGTGAGAATATTGCGCTCATGTTTGTGCTACTACTGGGAAGTCTTCCCATGTATGTTCTTATGAAATGGAAACTTACTCATAAAAAGTAAGCAGATAGAGTAAGCATTTAATCTTACCTATTAAGACATTTTTTCTTTAACGAATACAAAACAAAGAGATTTAATTATGAATTTTAAATTATCAGCACTTTTCCCAGTTATAGCCTTATGCACAACCAGCATGAATGCAGCCGTAACACAATATAAAGTCACAGATGAAGCAACGTTACGCACACAAGTTGATCAAATTATTCAAGGAAAAAACGTCGATGATATTGCCATCGCTTTCGACTTTGACGATACCTTGCGCTTTAAAAAACGTAAAGATTTTCTACGTAATGGGACTGGCACGCATGAGATGCTCGGTGACTATCGTTCAAAGAACTTAGATATGTTAATTCTAACGGCGCGTAATAAAGGCCTCCCCATCCCAACAGAAGCATCCAAACCTAGGCTTATAAGAAAATACCAAGAGCATCAAGAAGCATTTGCTATGTCCTATAACGGTAAGCCTCTTGACTTCAAAGACATCTCGCCTTTTAAAGAAGCCTACTCTCAGGCTCAAATCAGCCTGCCAGGTACTGAGCTCGTTGCAATTACGAACAATGGCATTGTGATGGCTGGTGGTGATCGCCAAGCAAAAGCCCGCACCATTGCGGTAATGATCGACCAAAATATGTTCATTCGTCAGAAAAAAATTATCATCATTATTGACGATAGTGATAAAAACATTCAAGGTTTTGTTGATATTTTTGCAGATAGACCTGAAGATGTTCATGCTATCCACTACCCTCTCCCTAAAAATACGACTCAACACACGATCACTTCATTTGATGAATTTGTAACACAGATTAAAACGATAGCAGTAGAGAATCCCGTTAGGAGCATCATTCTATCAATTGACTTTAATGACACACTATACGTTAAAGATGGTCTATCTGGCGGTCACCTTCGCGAGGGAATTAAAACCCTTACTGCCATTGAAGAACTCAGGGCTATGGGTATTGATATGTATATTAGCACGGCAAAAATGAAGGGTGCTGCATTGCGTAGAGAGCAACCCGGTCACAAAAAAAACCAAAAATTTATAGAACGCCTGGATAAGATCAAACGCACACACTTTGATAGAACACTTGGGTTTGAAACAATATCTCCGTTCAAAGAAGCATTTTGGGCCAGTGAATTCAACACTCAGAGACCTGGTAAAAAAACAAAACAACTTACAGTAATAATACGGAATGGTGTGGCTTTTGCTGGCGGTGACAAAACGTCCAAATCCCTTGCAGTGGAGCATATGCTTGATAATGATTACTTCACTCAGGAAAAAACAATCATTATTGCAATTGATAATAAAGATAAATTTCTTAAAGAAATGACTCAGCGTTTTAAATCGCGTACAGAGCAGTTACATACTTTCTATTTTCCTATGCCTGAATATATCCAGTAGGTAACTTCTTTCTTGACTCAGTATTTATCATAAAAAATTTACATAAATAACGTTGAATTATATATTCTAAGTAGATAACATTATTTTATATTTATATAAAAAAACAGGATGATATCTTATGAAACACTTAAAATTCAACAATTTATTTATGGTAGTACAATCAATATTTTTTATTCTTTTTATATGTGCTTTTACAAACACGACAGCGCAAGCACAACACGCGTTTCCTGTCTTCACAGATGCTTCAGGAACACTTATTGAAGTTGAGTATGTTCCCTTTAACAAAGCGGTTAGAACTCGATCTTCAACGGTCAAAATTAACGGCACACGTTACCGCTTAAACCTAAGTTCTCGCGTTAAAAAGTTTTTTCAACCTGATGGCGGCACTAAAGCGGCGAAAGAACTTAAGGAAGCCCTTAAAAAAATTAAAAAAGAAAAAAGGAAACTTAAAGCAAATGACACTGCCATGCTTGCAAGCATAAACTCAGCTAACTGGCGCATTCGGCTAAAAAAAGAACGAAAAAACTCTGCTAAGTATGAGATCTTTTTCCCCAGCAATGAGTTCTTGATACTTGGCACTTTTACCCTTAAGCGTCGCTAAATAAGCATAACCAATCCTTAGGAGACTAGAACTTTAAGATTAAAGCATAGAACGATAAGATGATGATTGGACAAAGTCTTTAGAATTCCTATATTAAAGGGATGAAAGCTCTTCGATTTTTATTCCCCAAAGCTCTTAAGCGCCTTATGTTAGGCTTGCTGACTGTTATTGGCATTTCGATGATGCTTTTGGTCATAACGTTGCTTGTGGGGCTCTCGACAAATAGTGGGCAAATTTACCTTGCTCAACTTACATCACATCTGCTGAGCACAAAAAATCAAAAGATTCATATCGGACAAATAAACAGCCTTAACTTCTCTGGTGCAGAAATCACAGAACTGGTCATCAAGAGTAATAAGAACAAGGACATTTTAGCTGATTCAATCAGCGTATCCTGGAGCATTGGTTTTTCCCCTCTTCCTGAATTAAAAATCAAAGACATTAAAATTGGTACGCTTGAAATCAACAGGCTACCAAAAACCAAAAACCAGAAAAAAAAGAACCAATCAGCAACGTCGACACCAACGCCTTATACGATCCCTGTTTTAGACTCCAAGATAACCATTAATCACCTCAAAATCCCCAAAATTGGGGGTAAAACTGACTATTCTGTCGCCTTTAGCGTTCACACTGAAAATTACTTTTCTTTTTCAGGGACTCTTGATGATTTACAGGGTAAAACACGGCTTGGCTCACTCTCTGCTGAGCTTAATAAATCAGATGATAAATCAATTATAAATATTTCATTTATCGATAAAGATCGATCAATTATGTCCTTAATTAATGGACATAATCCAGATCAAGAAGCGCAGCCGTCAAGTATATCCATACATGGTCAAGGTTCTGCAACGACCCTCCCACTTCTTTATGAAATATCAGTTTCTAATGAGCTTAAAAGTGCTGGTACTTTTATGCTTAAAAAATCTCCAAATTGGAAAATTTTTCATGAATCAAAAACACAAATTACCAAGCATTTTAATGAGGAACTGAACCACCTTACAGAAGGAGAGATCACCTCAAAATTTGAGGCGGAGTGGCATCCCACGCATTTGCAACTAGTATCTGCGAACATTGCAATGCCGGCCCTTTCGCTTGAGAGTTCTGGGCGCTTTGATTTTAAAAATGAGACCTGCGATCTCAAGGGTCACACCTATGTAAAAAGCCTTACATCCCTTGGAAACCTTATGTTTTTACCGGCATCAGGAAGCGGCGATATCAGCTTTACCGCCACAGGCCCTTTCAAGGATTTACCCCTGCATCTTAATGCTGATTTAAAAGACTATCATGTTATTCAGGGCGATCTTTCAATGCAGAGAGTCCAGCTTAAAGGCGTTCTTAAATTCATCAATAATAAGCTGCTTTTTATTGCCAATGCAGATGTCAATAATTTAGAGGTACTGCACCCTTCTATCAGCCAAAACATCGACTCTAAATTGAATGTTTACTGTGCTGGGGAAGCATCTTTCAGCGGCACAAATGTCTTTTTTAAAGACATTGAGATCACCGGTCATAATATAACTGCCCGGGCACAAGGTTCTTTAAAATCAAAGACTTCCAATCTAAACCTGAATCTTCATGTTAACGAAATTAATAACTTTACTTCGGGGAAACTGCAACTAAGCACGCCGCTGACAGTGAGCGCTCAACTGCTTGGGTCTGTCAAAAACCCAGAGCTAAGAGGCACGCTCTCTCTTCCTAAACTTACTTTTGAAAAGCAAAATTATGCAGCGTCAGAATTAAACTACGCCCTGTCAAACATTGTCCCTAAACCAACAAGCCAACTTAGTATTTTCGGAACTCTTGATAACAATCCCGTTAAGCTTAATGGAGAGCTGATCAGCACCCCCAAAATCCTTAATTTAAAACACATTAACTACCAACTTGGCAACGATAATCCTCAAGTTTTTACGGGGCATATTGGTAAGAATAAAGAATCCAAACGATTGATTGGAGAACTTAATTACACAGGACATCTTCCGCGTCTCCTACAAGAACAGGCGCAACTTACAGG
>CAYGJW010000041.1:0-10456 GCA_964350415.1 uncultured Alphaproteobacteria bacterium | reverse complement strand
GTTATGAGTGATGGTTGTGCGGTGGTGTGTACCGCTACTGCCAAGTAGTTTATCCTGAAGGTGATCCTGCTCTTTCTGCAGAAGAACAAGATCTTTTTCAATTGCGTTAATGCGTTGTAGTAAAGCAGGAATTAAAAGCTGCCTCATTGCCTGGGATTGAATGAAAGTATTTTTGTTTTTTTCAGTAAGGTAATTGAGGCTTCTTAAGGGTTCGTTCTCAAGTTTAAGAGATGTCGTTAAGTTGGAGAAACTACGGTAATAGGTCAGCAGTTGGGTGATGAGTGTGTCGCACTGAGCTCTATTTTTTGCAAGGTCTTCATAGGTGCTACTTACACAAGAGCTGACATGTTGAGACTTTTGCTTCGTTGATTGTAAGTTCTGGTTGAGTTTTTTCAGGTCTTGATTAAGGCGCGTTGTTTCTTTTTCAAGCTTTTGAGAGGCTTGTTTTTCTTGCTGCAATTTCTGCTCAAGGCTTTGCAATTTAGTTTTTGGATTTACTTTGGGGGCGCTATACCCGTTATCCATTTGGAAAAAAAGCAGCAGGAAAAAAGGATGGAGAATGCGGAAAAAGTAACTCATTTTATGAGGTTTTTCCCTGTCATAATTGCTGGTTTTGAAATGTTCATACAGGTTAAGATCGTTGGCGCAACATCGGCGATGCTACCATCCTGCAGTTTAAAGGATGTGTCATCGCTTACTAGAATTAAAGGCACTTTATTCGTTGTATGCGCTGTGTGCGGTTCAAGCGTCTGAGTATTTAACATGCACTCAGCATTCCCATGATCTGCGGTAATCAGCAGGATCCCACCAACTTGTTTGATTGTATTGCTGATACGTTCAAGGCAAGAATCAATCGCTTCAATCGCCTGGATAGAAGCGGTGAGATCGCCCGTGTGTCCGACCATATCGGGGTTCGCATAATTAATAAGGATAAAGTCATGAGCACCTGCCGTGATTGCTGTAATAAGGTGTTCGGTCAATTTTTCCGCTGACATTTCAGGCTCAAGATCATAGGTTCTAACTTTTGGGGAGGGCACCAGGATGCGATCCTCATTAGGGAACACTTTGTCGACGCCGCCATTAAAAAAGAAAGTGACGTGGGCATACTTTTCGGTCTCTGCAATGCGGAGCTGGTGCAGGTCCTGCTTGCTAAGAATTTCGCCCAGTGTTTCAGTCGCGCCCGTTTTAGGGTACAGGGTGGAGAGTAGGGGAGACAGCGCCTCACTGTAGGTCGTAAGGCCTGTTTGTGCCGTCCACCTGGGCATAGATGTACGCGGGAATGCTGTAAATTCAGGGTCCACAAGGGCATGTAGAATTTGGCGCGCCCGATCAGCGCGAAAATTTACCATGACCAGGGCATCGTTATCGTTGGCCCCAAGATATCCTTCAGCGGTACAGGCTGGAATAAACTCATCGGTTATGCCGGTTGCATAAAAGTGATCAACGGCTTCCAAAGGATCTGAGAATTGATACGTGCTTTTTGCGTTAGCGATGGCTTGGTAAGCCGTTTGAGTGCGTTCCCAGCGCTGATCACGGTCCATGGCATAAAAGCGTCCGGTAATACTGGCAATCTTAATATTTGTCCCAGAAATCTCAGCTTGCAGGGTTGCGATATACTCTTTAGCACTTTGCGGGGCTGTGTCGCGGCCATCAAGAAAAGCATGTATCAGAACGGGGATACCTTTATTGTCTAAGCTTTTGGCAAGGGTAATGATGTGATGCATATGCGAATGCACACCGCCAGGCGATAAAAGCCCCATAAGCTGACAGTTGCCGCCAGAAGATTGCAATTTTGAAATTAATTCCTTAAAAGCATCTTGTCGTTCAAAGTCTTTTAATTCGAAGGCCTCATTAAAACGCTCTAAATCTTGCAGTAGGACCCGGCCAGCGCCCAAAGTAAGATGCCCGACCTCTGAGTTGCCCATTTGCCCTTCAGGAAGTCCTACAGCTGGCCCTGAGGCCTCAAGAGCGCTCCAGGGGTATGTTGCAAGCAAGTGGTCATAAGTAGGCGTTTGCGCCCGGGAAATGCTGTTATATTCAGAAGCATCTTCCAGCCCCCAACCGTCGAGCACACAAAGCACAAAAGGTTTTTTGAAAGATGTCATAGGCCCGTACCTAGAATGAGTTAGTATACGCTTACTTGTATACATCAAGCGCGTATCAGAATCTAGTAACTTACTCTTGGTGGTAGGGGTGGTTGGTGCGAATTTGTTGTGCCCGATACAGTTGTTCGGCAATCAGAACGCGGACCAGCATATGCGGCCAGGTCATGGTGCCAAAGGAAAGAACAAGATTTGCGCGCTCACGGACGATGGGCAGAAGTCCTTGGTGGCCGCCAATAACAATGGCAATGGATGAAATAGCCTGATTGCAGCATTTATCAATTTGTTGAGCAAAAGCAGGGCTGTCAATATGCTTGCCGCGTTCATCTAAGGCAATCACATATTCAAACGGTTCAATAGCCGCCATGATTTTATCTGTTTCAAGCATCTGACGTTTTTTTAAATCCGCGTGTTCTGCTTGAATTTCGTGCAGTTGCAGGGCAGGACGAAGTCTTTGGCTATAGGTTTTAAAAAGCTCTTGCGTTGGTCCGGATTTCATTTTTCCCGGCGCAATAAGATGAAACTTCACGCGAATATCCTAGGCAATAACGCTTTGAGTTTCTTCTTCTTTTTCCACATCAAAATCCCACATCTTTTCAAGGTTATAGAATTGTCGCGTTTCTTCCCTGAAAAGGTGAAGGATAATATCGCCAGTATCAAGGATAAGCCAATCCGTGCCTTCACCTTCGATCAGGGGCTTGGCATCAGAGATCTGTTTAAAGGCTTCAGAGACATGGCTTGCTAAGGCAACAAGATGTCGTCCTGAAAGGCCTGACGCAATAATAAGGTAATCAGCAATTTCTGATTTATTTTTAAGGGGGATTGTTACAATATTCTCGGCCTTATTATCGTCAAGAACGGTTACAATTTTATTTTTAATAGAATCTGATGATGACACTGTTTTTCCTAGTCTCTATGCGTTGTTGCAAATAATTTATGCTGTACTCATATTGGTTGCGCTTGCTAGATGTCAAGCATTTGAGAAAGTTGTGCAAGCAGCTGAGGAATTCCTTTTTTGTTTGCAGAAGAGATACAGAGCGCTTTTTTGCCCGTTTCTTTTTCAAAAGTAGCCAGGCATTCTTCTTTTTCTTCCTCAAAAAGCAGGTCCATTTTTGTCAGGCAAATAAGCTCAGGTTTTTTAGAAATAGCCTCACCATATGCATCGACTTCTTTGCGGATTGTTTTGTATTGTTGCGCAGGGTTCCCCTCGCTACAGTCAACAAGATGAAGCAAAACACTGCAACGTTCCAAATGTCTTAGGAAGTAATGACCAAGGCCTTTGCCTTCGTGAGCCCCTTCGATTAATCCCGGAACATCAATCATGACAAAGCTTTTCATCTGATCAATTAAAACCACCCCAAGATTTGGATGCAGTGTGGTGAAAGGATAATCAGCCACTTTGGGCTTTGCTGCAGAAACCGTTGAGATCAGCGTGGATTTACCCGCATTAGGAAAGCCAACAATGCCAACATCTGCAATAAGTTTCAGCTGTAGCCATACCCACAGTTCTGCGCCTTCTTCACCAGGTGTCGTCTTTCTTGGTGCCCTGTTCGTCGATGATTTAAAGCGCGTGTTTCCAAGTCCGCCGCTACCGCCACGTGCCAGTACGTACTCTTGATCCGGTTCTGTAAGATCGGCAATGAGCGTTTCTTCGTCTTCCGCATAGACTTGCGTCCCAACGGGGACGTGAATGACCATCGTCTTTCCCTGGGCGCCATACATGTCCTTTCCTTTGCCGCCTTCACCGCTTGGGGCTTTGAAGTGCTGCTTATAACGAAAGTCAATGAGTGTATTAAGGCCGGATAATGTTTTGATAATAACATCACCGCCCTTGCCGCCATCGCCGCCATTAGGGCCGCCGTACTCGACACATTTCTCACGGCGGAAGCTGCAGCAACCGTTGCCGCCATTACCGCTTCGAACATAAATTTTTGCGCGATCAAGAAACTTCATAAAATTTTAATTTCGATAACAAAAGGGGAAAGTGGATGTTTATCCCTTTTCCCCTTTTAATATTATTTACGTAGCTGGTGCGTTATGCCGCAGCGTCAACCGTAATAAACGTCCGCATTCTGCTGTGGATAAAGCGTACATTGCCTTCCACAGTTGCGAAAAGTGTGTGGTCTTTACCCATGCCAACGTTGTCGCCAGGGAAAAACTTCGTACCACGTTGTCTAACAATAATATTGCCAGGAATTACGTGTTCACCGCCGTATTTTTTTACACCAAGTCTGCGACCCGCTGAGTCACGACCGTTTCGAGAACTACCGCCTGCTTTTTTATGAGCCATGGTTTACTCCTTCGTTGCAGCTTTTTTTGTGCTGATGTCGGAAACTTCAAGAATCATGACTTCTTGTCTATGACCTTTTTTCCGTCTGTAGTTGTGACGTCTCTTCTTTTTAAAGATAATCACTTTATCTGTGCGCTTTTCTTCAACAATTGTCGCTGAAACTGACGCACCTTGGACCGCATTGCCAGTGATGGTTTTTTTACCATCGTTGACAAGAAGAACTTTATCAAGAGTTAGGGAGGATCCTACGACACCTTCAAGTTTCTCAACTTGAATCTGGGTTCCTTTAGCAACCTTGTACTGCTTACCCCCGGTTTGGATAACCGCAAACATAATTTACCACCGTTCTATCCGAGAAGATTAACCTTCACACTATCATAATTTTATGGCACAAGCGTGCCCTGAAACAGGTTACAAGAGTATAGGCAATAAATCCGACTTGTCAACGCCTCATTTTCAAGCAAGAAACATTAGGGTAAAAATAGGATTCAAACAGTTCTTCTCACCTTTGGTTTGCTTTCAATATGTTTATTGTTTTTTATGCGCTGTGGATGCTTGTTAAATAAATAGAAGTTGACGTGCAGTCATTTTTTGGCTATTTTACTGGTAATAGGCATTAAATTGCCTAGGGCACCTCAGTTTATTTCTCTGATCTCCCTTAAATATAATCTTGTAGGCTCCCAACTAAATGAAACAGCTCTTTCTGGGCTGAGAATCTCCTAAGTATAACAAAAGAATAGAATAAAACACGATGCATTTACAAGAGCTTAAGGATAAAACTCCTGCTGAACTGCTTACGACGGCTGAAGAACTAAACATAGAAAGCGCAAGTGCCCTTCGAAAACAAGATATGGTGTTTGCCATCTTAAAACGGCTGGCTGAAAAAGAAGTTTCAGTTTTTGGAAAAGGTGTTATTGAAGTTCTTCCTGACGGTTTTGGTTTCTTGCGTTCTCCTGAGGCTAATTACCTGCCTGGTCCGGATGACATTTATGTCGCCCCTAATTTAATCAGAAAGTTTGGGCTGCGGACAGGGGACACGATCGAGGGGGAGATGCGTGCACCGCGTGAAGGGGAGCGTTATTTTGCACTTGCTAAAATCAGCCAGATTAATTTTGAAGATCCTGAGAATTCGCGTCATCGTGTTAATTTTGATGATTTAACACCGCTTTATCCTGATGAGCCGCTTAATCTTGAATTCGAGAAAAAAGGCAAATCTAATTATTCGACACGGGTTATTAGTTTGGTTGCACCTTTAGGTAAGGGGCAACGGGCACTTATTGTTGCACCACCAAGAACCGGTAAAACTGTGATGCTACAAAGCATTGCCCATGCGATTTCTGAGAACCATCCTGAAATGTACGTCATTGTTTTGCCGATTGGCGAACGCCCAGAGGAAGTCACAGACATGGCGCGTTCAGTGAATGGTGAAGTGATCAGCTCAACGTTTGATGAGCCTGCAACGCGTCACGTGCAAGTGGCTGAAATGGTTATTGAAAAAGCCAAGCGTTTGGTTGAACATAAGCGGGATGTTGTCATTCTTCTTGATTCAATCACGCGTCTTGCGCGTGCTTATAATACCGTCATTCCATCTTCAGGTAAGGTGCTTACCGGTGGTGTTGATGCGAATGCGCTTCAGCGCCCGAAACGCTTTTTCGGTGCTGCCCGAAATATTGAACATGGCGGATCACTGACCATTATTTCGACGGCTTTGATCGATACAGGGTCACGCATGGATGAAGTCATCTTTGAGGAATTCAAAGGAACGGGTAACTCGGAAATTATCCTCGATCGCAAGATTGCGGATAAGCGCATATTCCCTGCGATTGACGTGACACGTTCAGGTACGCGGAAAGAAGAGCTTCTTGTTCCAAAAGATGTTCTGACAAAAATGTGGGTCTTGCGCCGGATTTTGAATCCAATGGGAACCGTCGAATCCATGGAATTCTTGCTTGATAAATTGAAGCATTCTAAGGATAACAACGACTTTTTTGCTTCCATGAATTCGTAATTTTTTTTCATTGAAGAGTACTAGAAGAGGGGGCGATCCACCGTGGTCTTTCCCTCTTTTTTTGAGGAAATTATATGTAATAGAAGGTATGACGCTTGCTGCTTCTGCCGAATTTATCCATTAATTAATTAAAAATATTGTTATTTTTCATATACTAAATAGAAGAAGAGCGTGCTAGCCTGATTTGAAAGATCGTTATAAAAAAGGAAGATCAGATGCTCAGATATTTATTCCCAGTTACGGTTATTGTTTTTTTGTTCTTTCCCCCGTGTTTCGTTGAAGGTGGTCTATCAGATAAACCTGAATTCGATGCTTTGCACAAAGATGTCCAAGCTCTGTTTATTAAGCTAAGCGATCAGAGTTCAAGGCATAAGGTCTCTTTGAAGCTGAGGCAGTTAATGACAAAACCTTCTCATGTTGTCATAGGGATTGACTCTGCAATCAATGCAGCTGCACCGTGGCTTGTACATTTTCATAAGATTGATGATTTTTGTAAAACAAGAACGCAGTTAGACTTACCGATTAAAGATTTGCTGACGGTATTACGTATTTTGCAAGAATCCAGCATCCTGGATGAAAATTGGTATGCGAATGTTTGTAAAAAATATGAAAAACGGTACGGAAACTCAGGTTTGCTGACAGTTAATGAAGAGTTTCCTTTTGAAGGCGATAAAGGGGTTAAGCATCAGGTGCAGTTGAAGCTTTGGTTTTTGCGGCATTTGTTTAACCAAATTCAATGGCATCTATGTTCTTTTATTCGAACTTTTAGGGTTGAGCATAGCTACCAAGCAGAACTTGAAAAGCATGATCTTAAAATTAAACAGTTTTTTCGCGGTATCGCTCGGCAAGGGGCTATTATTCAAGGCCGCCCCGTATCCCCGCGTTCAAAAGGCTTACAAAAATGCTTTGATGAGGTTTTCAACGGACCTTGTAAAGAGGCTTTGTGTTTATGGTATGGGGATAAGGACGTTTCTCGTTGGTTGAAGCCACCAAGGAAAAAGCGCTTACAGATAGAAAAAAGAGAAAAGCATCATAGCTTGAATGGCTTTACGTTAGAGAGCTGGAGCTTTCCAAATACTATAGCGCATCAAGTTCCAGTGCCGGCTTACTAAGAGTTGAGCTCTAAAAAGCGTCCACTGCTTAGGAGGGGTAAGATGTAGGCAATGACGCTTTAATCCTTAAATAAAAAGCCAAAACCATCTTTTATATTGACGCTTATCAGGGGTAATGTAATCGTTCTTTCCGAATCATTTTTTGGCTTTGTTAAAGGAGATCCTTTGTGGGTAGTATAAAAAAAATAATAGGAAAAGAAGAATGGTGCTCACTTAACGACCTTGGTATCCCTGCTATAAAAGCACGGATTGATACAGGAGCCAGAACATCATCTTTGCATGCTTTTAATATAGAGACGTTTAAAGAAGGTGGTAAGAATTTTGTCAGCTTTGAAATTCATCCTATTCAGCAAAATGAGCATATTACCCGAAAATGTAAGGCTGAAGTCATTGATCGGCGTCCTGTTAAAAGCTCAACAGGCGTTGCCGAAGAAAGAATCGTTATAAAAACTGCCTTTCGACTTGGCGAAGATGTTTGGGATATCGAAGTCAATCTTACAAACAGGGATGCAATGGGGTACAGGATGCTTGTTGGCAGGGAGGCAATGCAGAGGCGTTTTCTCGTCGATCCAGAAAAGTCTTTTTGTATTGGTGATATGGACCCTGTTGAAGTCGTTGACTTATACCCAGAAGATAAAGCAAAGCGGAGTGGTTATAAAATATTGCTTCTTGCAAGCAATCCAGACCTTTATTCAAATCGCAGAATTATGGAAGTTGCGGCTTTGCGAGGTCATGAAATTAGGTTTGTTAAGATCAAGCAATGTTATATGAACATTAGTTCATCGCGGCCACAAATAATGTACGAAAGTGGTGAGTCTCTCTCTGACTTTGATGCTGTTATTCCAAGAATAAGGCCATCTATAACCTATTATGGGTGTGCAATCTTAAGGCAATTTCAATCGATGGGTGTTTACTGCTTAAATGGTGGTGCTGCCATCGCCCAATCCCGTGATAAGCTGCAGGCGTTACAGATTTTTGCACAAAATAAAATTGCGACGCCAACAACAGGTTTTGCGCATTCTCCAAAAGACACAACCTCCGTCATTAATATGGTGGGGGGTAGCCCCCTCATTGTGAAGCTTTTAGAAGGGACTCAAGGTACGGGTGTTGTGCTTGCTGAAACGAAGAAAGCAGCGGAAAGTGTTATCAATGCTTTTAAAAGCATTGGGGCAAACATTCTGGTGCAAGAATTTGTTAAAGAAGCGGAAGGAAAAGATCTGCGCTGTTTCGTGGTTGACGGAAAAATTGTTGGAACAATTCAAAGGGAAGCTGCGGAAGGGGAGTTCCGGGCAAACTTACACCTTGGCGGGACAGCCCATAAAATTAAGCCGACGCCAGAAGAGCGGGTGATTGCGATTAAAGCAGCTAAGGCCATGGGCTTGCATGTGGCCGGTGTTGATATCATTCGGTCGAAGACAGGGCCGCGCGTTTTAGAAGTTAATTCTTCACCAGGCTTGGAAGGTATTGAAAAGGTTGGTGATGTTGATATTGCTTCAAAAATGATCGAATGTATTGAAAAGCAGCTTGGTAAAACTGTGACAAGCCCAAAATTGTAAATGAGTATAAGTGTGCATTCTGTGAGAGTTCACAGGGTGCATGTTTTGTAATTTTTTGATAATACTTGGGAGTTTAATGGTGCACCCGAAGAGAGTCGAACTCCTAACCTCCAGATTCGTAGTCTGGCGCTCTATCCAGTTGAGCTACGGGTGCATGCACGCGGAAGATACACGAAGGTATAGGGGAGGGCAAGGCTTTTTTCTAATGAAAGATAAAATGAGGGCCTTACCCACAGGATAAGGCCCTCATTTATGTGTAAACCAGTATTAGACTGGGTTTGCAGCGCCTGATTCTATTGCATCAATATGATCAATCATAACTTGGTCAAACAGCTCTTCTTTTGTGCCGGAAACAATCACGTAAACCATTTCGTGCAGCATTTCTGCTTGGGGGTGTGGCATTGGGTCATGTGGATTTAGATTTTCTTGTTCATTCATACGCCCAATTATATTCATTTCAACCCAACCACGATATAGGCCGTCTGATGTCTTACTCATCATCATTTTGGGCATGCCTTGCTCATCCATCAAAGGCATCCCATGCATGTCCACCATTTCAATTTCAACAGGATGGGCCCTATGTTGTGAAACCTGTGCTGTAAATTCAAAGTTGTCTTTTTGAGATATTAAGTGCCCCCAGCGCTCAAGAGCCATGTGATCTCCCCAAAAGTTCATGCCAAAATCACTCGCTGAATCGGCTTGCTCGATACACATTCCGCCAACGGTTGCGCTTTCTTTGTTAATCATCTTATAGACATCGTTATGCGTATAAGAAAAGGGAATGGTTGCACTTGCCGAAGTTGGCATAATTGCATAGAAAGTGAAGGCTGCTAAGATAAATGCCTTTTTCATTGGTCTCTCCTGGTTGTTATTGACCTAAAACGGTTGTTTAATTCGGTTTGTTTTGCCGAAGATGTCTTAGATCTTTGTATTTATCGATATGTTAATGGTAGTTATTGTTTTGTACTTAATACAGTGTTTGTTTGTTTGCAATTTATGAAAATTCTATCTTAATAAATATTGATAATTACTTAGTTGTTGTTTAATTTCGTAAAATTGCTGTAGCTCTGGGTTGTTTTCTTTTTCATTTAGTAAGTCTCCCTCTGTAGAGTGGAATGAGACTTACTCCGATAAAATAGTAATCGTTGTTGTGTTCTTTGTAAGTTAGAAATGCGGCTTATCCTTTTTATCGAGGGTAATTAAGGTTATTTCGAGTACCCTCTTAGCTCATTTCTGAACGACGAAACAGTTAACAGCATTCATCTTGATACGGAAAGTCATGCATAAGGGGGGCGAAAATTGCTTGGTTTCCTTGGTTTAAGCGAGTGTCTTTGAAGTTTTTTAAAAAAAGATGCATTTATTGATTGACGTGGGTTTGGTTGGTGTGT
>CAYGJW010000040.1:0-10568 GCA_964350415.1 uncultured Alphaproteobacteria bacterium | reverse complement strand
GCCTCAGCACCATTTTTAATATTTTCAATCAGATTTGGGCATTTTTTTAATATTATGTTTGATGGACAAGCGGCGAGTAAAAAATGAGCATAAAAATCACTATTCTGAGCGCGTTCAAAAATGTTCCATTTTTCAAAATTAATTTCGAATTGAGTTAAATCAAGAGGGCAATAATCCCAATAAACAGCCTTAACCAATAAATATTGAGATCTCTCATCTCCCTTGTCTGCACACTTAAACAAAGCCTCCCACTCATGAGAATCTATAAAATGCACATCGGGGGTATAACAAACCCCATCATGTATTGAAACTTCAGCAGAAGGATTAGCCTGCAGGCTTCCTGCACAAAAGCATAAGGACACAAACAATAAAACGAGTTTTTTGAATAGATCAACCTTTAACATTAGCACAAGCCTTTTTTCGCGTTAAAACATGTAACAGAATAAGCTTATAGCATAGCAACATACAGGGCTCAATCAGCCCCACTTAAACAAACAATGAATAGATCTCACCCTTTGTCTTTGGGTGCTTTTTTTTCTTTTTTCCTGAGTTTTTTTGCAGCTTTCTTTTCTTGCCGCAGCCTTTCCCGTTCTGCGTCGGCCTCAACTTCTTCGGCAATAAAAGTCGATACTTTACCTTTCACAGTATCAACAAATTGCACTGTCTTATTCGCAAGATCTTTCTTAAAATTTCCAACAGGCATACTTGCCCCGTGACCTTCTCTGATAGCAGTAAGAAAACTTGCAACTTCTGTCATTGTATTATTCAACTGCGCTCGATCAACAAGACCTCCCGCAGCTGCAGGGGCTGCAGCAGAACCAACTTTCAAGGTCATATTTAAGCGTGAGAATGAACCCCAATTGCAATCAAGCGTTTCGGATCCTACAACCTTATTTTTACCAACATAACAAAATCCTGTATCTATACTTTGAGGATTATAAATATGCGTCATACAACTTAAATCCCTCATGAACCAAGACGGTGTTCTTTCGCCTTTTCTGGGGAATGCATGAAAGCCATAATTATAAAGCACTGAACGAACGGAATAACCAAGCTCTTGCAATCGTTTTGTATATTTCCAAGAAACCTTATGCGGTGTAATATAATCCTGCTTACCCATCAAATACAACATCGGTTTCATATCAAGTGCGGGATTGATTTCTTGCATAAATACATGGGGAGAGATCATCATATAACCTGCAAAACCACAAGACTCTTCATCCAGTAATGCGTCTTTAAAAAACAAGCGTGTTGCAAGATCCGTTACAATAGCTCCACGCGAAACACCCATCGCAACAATACGTGTTGGATCAATACGTGGATCTTGCTCTAGCACACGCAAACCTTGATAAAGATCAATAACTGAAGATTCAAAAGAAGGCCCCTTCAGCAGCTTACTCACGATATTCAATTCTTTAGGTTTAAAGTTATACCCCCTGTAATGATCAATTTCCAACACTGCAAAACCAGTTTTAAGCGCAAGTTCCCGGTAATATTTATAAGGCCGCTTAATCATGCCGCCCAAACCATGTGTCACAATCATTGCGGGCTTCGGCGTATCCGCACTTGCATCTTTTGGAAGATAAAGTCTTGAATAAACCTCGACACGCTCCGCTCCATTATCAAAGCCTCGATCTATAAAGAACTGAAACATTTGAAGTCGTTCAAAGAAATCTGGGGTTTTTGCGCTTATAAATTTGACTTCATCAAAGTTTTTTTTCGGGGTTATTTGGAATTCAACTGCAGGACGCTCTGCATAACCCAGCGCGAATAAACCATAGAAACAAATAAATATTCTTAAAAAATTACGCATTTTATATCCTTAATAAAGCCTAAATAATAATTTAAGCCAACACTGTAGAAGCATTAAGCGAATGCAACTACCCTAGGTATTTCTCGATGAAAGTAAATAGTATATTTGATCACCTGACCTAATTTTCAAGGGTATTGTACCTGCTGGATCACCATCAATCTGAGCATTACACTCAAAACCTGCCATCGATTTAATTTCAATGGTCTTTGCTCTCTCAGTTTGAATACCAAACAAGCGTTTTATTCTACTCAGGCCAACAGCACATAAAAATTTTAAAGGTAGCGACCATCGCATTCCTTTAATTAAAATAACTTCAAAGCCTTTGCCCCGGAAGTCTGCGTCAGGCGCTATGATGAAACTTCCAGCATAATACCTTGTCTTTGTAACAATGACAGCATTCGCTTCATAGGCTTTATCACCATCTAGGGTCACTCGCAGTTTTGGCGCCGAATATCTAAAAGCTGCTTTCAGAAAAGCATTCGCATAAGCCCCCTTTCCCCAGCGTTTTTTTTGCTTTAAATCAACATGCGCCACTGCATCTGCGTCAGGGCCAACACTACAAAACATCATAAATTTTTGATCATTTGCTTCACTTAGGTAAAAGCGTTCCGGTTTTGATTTCGCTATGATCTTTGCCCAGCGTTTTGGCCCCAATTTATAAATCCCAAGCTCAACTGCCAACACATTTGCCGTACCGGTTGGGATTATGGCCAGTGTAACCACAGGGTCCATCCCTTGCACAGCTTCAGAAATTGTACCATCGCCGCCAGCCACCGCCAACACATCGATCCCTTCTTTACAAGCCTCTGCAGCAAGCTGTCTTGCATGGCCTGGGTGCTGCGTCCCATGCACTGTAACCTGACATCCAAGCGCAACCAGGTGCTGTATCGTCTCTTCAACTTGGGCATACTTACGGCTGCCCGAAGTCGGATTATAGATGATTACAACCTTACGCGGCGGGCTCATACGGGCGCCTCAATACTCGTCCTCGCCCACTTATGCTTTAAGGCCCAACCAACCAGGCGCCACAAGATATAAGCCCCTATCGCCCCTGCATACCCATCAATGGCATAATGCCAGCCCAGGTGTACCGACCCCATCATAATAATCAAACCATGCAGCACAAACAAATGCCCCAGTACACGGCTATGGCGGTAGGCAATCAAGGCAAACAAGGTTGCCATCGCCAGGTGCAGGCTGGGCATGCCGGAAATACCGCTGCCGATTTCAAACTTAGGATTCTGGTACAAATCCCACAAAGTATTCTGTAGGTTCAAGGCCCATATGGGATACTGTGCATCTGCTAGTCTTAAGTAATCCATTAAGGGTACATAAGGATCTTCTAGCCCTGTAATTCGACCATAAAAACAAGGACCTGCTGAAGAAAGCAGTGTTGCAAATCCCGTACCTAAGACAACCCAACCCAGAACAAAGCTGATTAGAAACTGCATGCGGGCTTTTGGATATTTCACACTGAAAACCTGCCAAATCAGCACGACATACAATAAGAACAACCAGAAGTTATAAATGAAATTAATTGCTGAAGATACCAGCGGATATCCTAAAAAAGGCTGCAGCCACTCCCAGGGGTGTGTGCCGCCATGCAACCACAAATCCCACTGCATAAAGGCAAGATCCCAGCTATAGGGATGCAGCAGCGGAATCATGCTTTTCCCAACCGTAAAGGTACAAAAGAAAACCGGCATTGCGATAAACATCGGCAAACCCCATCCCAAACGCTTGGGTGTAAGATAAATGTATCGCCACTCATGCCAAATTGTTTTCACAAGCAGCTTAGGTCTTTTTATAATCATAACATAACAGGCGTGCCCCACCAGGAAAGTAAGGACTGTCGCAAGAAAAGAGCTCCTAACCAGCAACAAATACTTATCCAACAAGGCATCCGTTGGGTAATTCACATCCCAGGCCAACCAGGTACAAAGTACGGCATAGGCTATAATAAGGCCAATCATCAAACGATGTCTGCGCAATGAACCTTTCAGAGCATGCCCAAATTGATGACCCCAAGCATCTTCCTTATCATCTTTCATTTCCAGCACCTGTTCATTTTGCATGCTTTATAACCTTCTCAGATTCGCGACAAAAAACCGCGCGTCCTGCCAACCACCAGATCAGTAAGCCGCCGATCACCCCTAAATATCCATCAACAGCATAATGCCATCCTAAAACAACAGATCCTAGAATAATTATCAGCAGATATGCAGTCATAATCACCCCAAACACCCGAGACAGCGACCAGGCTGCACACGCAAACAATGTTGTCATCACCACATGCATACTGGGCATGGCTGAAATACCCGAACCAAAAACATACTCCCCAGCAGCATTGATCCCCCAAAGCGCCCTTTGAATACTCAGAGCCCAGATTTCAATTTGGCCATTCACCTGGTTTAGTTTATCAAAAAGCGGCGCATAAGGATTCAGCTTGTCAGGATAAACATCTGCATAATAACAAGGACCGGCAGCTGCCCACTGACAAGCCATCACTGTTCCCAACGCAATCCAAGAAAAAACCGTCGCCAAAAAGAATCGTAATTTCAAAATTGGATGGCGGATTGAAAAAGCAAAAAACAGAATAAAACCATTCAGCGTAAAAAGCCAAATGTTATAGGACACATTGATCCCATAGATCAAGACGGCATGATCGTATAGCTTTTCAAATAACTGCCATGGATAGATGCCGCCGTGCAGCCCTAAATCCCAGTCACTTAACAATGGATCGCTTTTGAAGCCACATTCTCTTGGAATCAACTGCTTATAAAAGCTGAAACACACAAAAAAGCAGCGCATTGCAATCAAAATAGGCAAGGCACTTTTCAGCCGCTCAATTAGCTTAAAGCGCCTCAAGTAACAATCCCATACATAACGCACAGGAAATTTCGGCCGAACAACCAACAAGATCCACGCAAGGTGCAAAGCCAACGCCATCATACCGATGAATAAAAACAGATATAAAAAAGCCACTTCATGATTACGAAGTGCAAAAAAAGCTTGATAGAACCCCACCCTAAAAGCCTGAGGCAGATCTAATGTTTCAGCCAAGACCACGGCATAACTACCGTACAAGACCACGGCCAGGAAAAACACACCGTATCCATAATGCACAAAACCGTATCTTTGCTTGATCTGATGGAACACTTTTTTTAAGACCTATTTTTCTACTCAGATCACTATAACAAACAAGCCTTGTTCATATGCAAAAATATAGCATTTACAGCATATTAAAATTACGGGGTAATGCTTTTAATATATTCCCAAATACTGCCAATAATGGTTCCATCACCTTCGGCTCCAACGTCAATCATGGCCGAGCAGGCGAGCACAACGATAATTACAACAAGAACCCTCATAATAATTACTCCATATTATTCTTACTTATATAAATGGTAAGCAATTATTTATTAATTTTTCGTTAATTTTTATACATTTTAATAATAAAAAGGGCGAGAACATTATGTTCCCGCCTCTTCATCATTCAAACACCGTACTGTTACTGAACAATCTTACAATCTTGTGGTAACATTTCCTCTAATACAGTTACATCAAGTACACTTAAAGGAAGACCTTTTAAACCCAAACGTTCTATCGTTTCTGAGTTATAAAGTGTATAAGCAATCGCACCTGCACCTGCAGCAGACAGCTTCGTACGGCTTAGGTTCAAATCTTCTAGGCCTGGCAACCTAGCGATCCCCTTTCCCACGGCAACAACCCCTTCATCACTAATTGGGTTACCTTCTAAACTTAAAACCATTAGACTTTCCTTACCGTCTAAATGAGCCATAATAACCACAAAACCTTGATTAGAAATCTGATTATCACCCAAATTTAAACCCCTTAAATGTGTAAGACCACGACAAGCAACGGCCAAACTTTCGGCACCACCATCACAAATCTCATTCTTACTAACGTCTAAGACTTCTAGATCTGGAAATTCCTTCACAACAATCGCCAAAGGCCCTGCATGAACATCCGTCATGCCATTGTCTGCAAGAATCAATTCCTTCAGATTCAGCCCTTCTATGGATTTTGCAAGCCTAAGGAAAGAGCGCCCTTCACCAGCACCCCCAAAATCACTTCCGGTAAGGTCCAGCTTTTGCAGGGCATTTACGCCTGTGATCATAGTGTAAAAATCCTGATCCAGCGGTACAACAGCACAACAAAATTTAAAAGCTTTAAGCTTGCTTCCTATGACAAAAATTTCACCAATAAGATCTCCCATATGGTGAGCATTCACAGCATCTGATGCAATCACAGAAATGCTCTCAATATCAATCTGTGACAGTCTTTTAATTGCAACACCGATATTATTGCCGCCTTCCAAGCAACTCAAATCAATGGTTACATGCATCTTTTCAGCACAGTAATGTCCCGCAATAAAAGCATTCATGCTTTCTACAGAATCAACGACGAACGCATTAAGCACCGGAACAATTCTAAGGGAAAGATTTCCGTAAACTCTATTACTTATCGGCTTATAGTCCCATTTTAACTCGTAAATCCCTTCACCCTTTGCGCTCAATGTTAGTTCTTTTAGCCTGGCCCTAAGAATAGATCTATCTATTTCCAATTCATCGCCAACCACGCCAGTAAGCTGGTTAAAGTTACAGTCTCCCTTCAAACTCAATGAAAATTGACTTCCCTCAGCACCCTCAACAATAACCGGTTCATCCTTTTTCGACTTATGAATCTTAACAGCGGCGATTGCGGCTGTTGCAATAGCCTTATTATACGCGCCTTCATCATTAACCGAACCTAAGAAAAGGTCACTATTTTCCTGAGCAACACCACTAGAACTAAGCCCTAAAGCCACCATTAATACTAAACGAATATATTTCATGCTTTCTCCTCTAAACATATAGAAATTTAAAACTCAGAATTGAGCTTTTGACAGAAGCTATCCTTCACAAAAAGACACGTCAAGCATAATTATTTACTTAAATAAACATGCAAAAACAAGTAATTTAGTGTACTTTTAATAAGCTATTCAAGGGCATATTATTGCAATTTAAAGCAGCTAATAACATCGCTTTTATAGAATATCCTATATAGAGAAGAAAGAGGAATTCCTGTGGGTAAATCATACAAAAAAGATAGGACATCTATCTCTAAGCTCACAGATGAGCAGCGCCGAATTACGCAAGAAAATGGTACAGAGCGCGCATTCTTCAACAAATACTTTGACCACAAAGAAATTGGCCTATATGTAGACGTTGTTTCTGGGGAGCCGCTTTTTTCATCTAAAGACAAATATGATTCTGGCAGCGGGTGGCCAAGCTTTACACGCCCTATTAAAGATAATGTGGTTGAAAAAACAGATACCACTCATGGCATGACCCGCACAGAAATCCGTTCTAAGCATGCAGATAGCCATCTAGGTCATGTCTTTCCTGATGGTCCTAAAGAGGAAACTGGAATGCGTTATTGCATTAACTCTGCAGCACTCCGCTTTGTTCCTATTGATAAGCTTGAAGAGGAAGGATATGCTGAGTATCTTGCATCCTTTGGAGTGAAAGAAACCAAATAATGAGTATTCAAAAAGAAAAAAGCATCTTAGCGGGTGGGTGTTTTTGGGGCATGCAAGATTTAATTCGCCAAATCCCTGGTGTTATTTCTACACGTGTCGGCTATAGCGGCGGTAATGTCGCAAATGCAACCTATCACAATCATGGCACACATGCAGAGGCCATTGAAATTATCTTCAATCCAAAAATTATTAGTTTCCGTCGCTTACTCGAATATTTTTTCCAAATTCACGACCCAACCACGAAAGACCGTCAAGGTAACGATAAAGGGAGCTCTTATCGATCTGCTATTTTTTATACATCTGAGGAACAAAAAGAAATTGCTACAAAAACAATTGTAGATGTTAACAGCTCTGGTCTCTGGCCTGGTAAAGTTATGACAGAGCTCTCTCCTGCAACTGATTTTTGGCAAGCTGAGCCAGAACATCAAGACTACCTAGAGCGTTTCCCAAATGGATACACCTGCCATTACCCAAGAGAAAACTGGGTCTTACCTAAAAAGTAACAACTGACTGTGTATAAACAGCGGCACGTCGCACTGCTATACGCACACGAGTGTGATCCCTAAAACGCTTTGCGACGTTGCGGTTTTACGACCTGGAGAAATACACAAAGAGCCATTTATTGAGGGGCGTGCGAGGCAACTTTAGTTTGAGAAATTTTAGCGTATCTTAAGGATACATGAATTCTCGAAAACTAAAGTTAACACTGCAATCGTCCATAGAACCAGCTTCACCTAAAATAGGATATTTTCAAAAGAGCTCACAGCAAGCCTCGATGAGACTTCACTCAAGTACGTCTGAGAGGCTTAACGACAATTAATATAAAGAATTAAAAAGCTATTCTATGAGGTGAGTACGAGGCAATTGTATTTCGAAAGGTTAAACGTACTTATGTACGTGCTTCCTTGAGAAATACAATTAACACTGCAATCGTCCATAAAATGGCTTTTAAAGAACTAGTCTAGCGGTGTCCAACGTCCGTTGATCCGACACATCGTCTGATCCACAACCCGCTCGCGTCCTTTAACATAAATATGGTGGCGTTGCACAACACACGGACGGTTGTAATCATCACGATAACGGTCGATTGTTTCTACCCAGCCACTGTGACCATTTGATTGCGAGTTATCCCAGCTTGCCCGCTGATCATTACTGATACTTTGGTTACTGGCACGTTGCATCGCAGCTTGGTCCGCACGATCCATGGAAGCCCCAACACGGTTTCCAATGATGCTACCCAAAATTGCCCCAATTCCAATGCCTGCAACTGCACCTGCGGTTGAATTTGTGGCTGTGCCGCCAATCAGGCCGCCCAATGTTCCGCCACCGATGGCGCCGATGGCTGTGCCGCCTACTTCATTTTGGCTTCCTTCGTGCATGGAACACCCCGTTAACATTAACCCAGCAGCCACGGGCACTAAAAGCATCTTTTTCATGAACGTTCTCCTCAGCTTATTACCTTGTTCTCGTTATTCTTATTTTATGCTAACAGAGTCTTATCCAAAAGTCCCCACCTCACGCTCAATAAAATAATGGACTTAGGCTGCCAAGTATACAAACCATCTCTACACTCATTATTTTACCGTTACCCTCTAACTCCATAAGACTTATCCAAGACACGACTTTTAAGAATTTTATTTGTTATACGATTAAGCTATTTAGTTGCAAACGCAGCATCTCTTTTTTAATAAAAGGAAAATAAGATTGACTTAATTATTAAAGTTATATATACTACAGAATTATATAGTTGAGATAAGCATTTTAAATACAAGGAGTTTATAACATGAAAAAATCATTTTTAATGGTCCTTCCCGTATTGGCCTTACTTATAGGAAGCGCACACGCACTTGATCTCGAAAGCCTACCCAATCTATCACAGGGAGATAGAGAATGGCTCGCTCAGGCTGAAAATGGTAATGAGAATGAAAAAGTAGAAAATTATACTGATTACCTAGAAAGAGATGATGTAAATACTGACGTTATAGAAATGATTATTAATGAAATTCAAGATTTTCAAATAAAACTTAAAAGAAACGTTTATATTGCTTGTCTACAATGCCAAAACACACCCCATGAAATAGTAGAAAACGTTATTACTGAGGCTCAACTCTTACCACGTTCTTTAAGTAAGGTATTAATTTATGAAGCCTATCTAAGCTGTGCAAATGCGAACACTGATACAATAGAACAAATTATTGCTGAAGCTGAAACGTTTGGAAGAGAACAAGATAAAGCAACAATTTTTAGCGCTTACCTAAACCGTGCAAGTGCGAATCTTGATACAGTAGAAAAAATTGTTGTTGAGGCTAAAAAATGTAGACAAACGAATACCATATTAGTTTATGGCGCTTATCTAAGAAACAACTGTATTCACTCTGCTGCAACAGTTGAAATGGTTAAGAAAACAATGAATCTGTTTGATATTGGTCGCATAGAACTAAAAAGAATTGAGCAAGAACGAAGCTTTTCCTCAGGAAGAACGATAAAAAAAGCCCGACACACAAAGTAAATACTAAACCACCAGCTTCTCTCATAGAGCATCTTTTATTCAGAACCATAGGTTTCGTCCCTAAGGATTTTTGTCCAACTCCCCGCTAAAACCTTTGTCTGATGCGCTTAATTATAAAGTGTGACGCCCTTAATTTAAAAGCTGTCGTGGGTTAGCACAAAAATAATAAGGCCATCAATTTAAACTTCTTAACCCTACCCCAGGTATCGCGCGCACAAAAATACGGTGAGGATAGATAAAATATTTAACAAATATAAACATTAATAGAATTCATTGACACCCCGAAAAATAAACATAAAAAAACAACCAAAACAAAAATTCATTAAAAAATAAGCAACATATTATTTTTTATACTTAAACAATCACCTTAAACACTAAAAAAACAAATAAATTCTATGAACAACTTATATTTTTATGAAACACACTTACATAAGCAATACTTTATGAAATTCTGTGTCATAATTCGTGTTTTTTGTAATTTTATTTAAAAAAAGTACGATTTTTATTACTCGATATTTAAAGTAAGTTTTTGGAGACCGTAAATGAAGAAAATATTAACCCTTGCGATGTTTGGACTGCTGTCCATATCTCACGCCGCCCAAGCCCATGTTCCCGATCTTAGGGATTATGGCTACAAACCTGGAATAGAGACCATAAAAGGCGCCTCACATATTATCAGGGCAGCCGCTTCTAATGGTAAA
>CAYGJW010000039.1:0-10584 GCA_964350415.1 uncultured Alphaproteobacteria bacterium | reverse complement strand
GCTGACGAAGATATTATTAAACAATACAACATGCGGGCGATTGTGAAGTAAGAGTATTTCTGATTATCTCTTATATGAGAGTGTATCAGTTTACTCAAGCTTAAACCAAAAACCTCTCCAGAAATGGAGGGGCCTTTGGCTTAACTGATATATCAGTAAACAAAGTTCGTTACTCTGAAAATTCTGCACTGTCCTTCAGTTTTTTTCATACTCCTCAGGGCCTGCAAATACCCAGGGAATCAATTTTTTCTGCATTGCATCGGACACTCGGTCATAAGCCTTGATGACATCTCTTAATGCCCTGCTCTTAGCCTGGGTCGTTTCCTTGAACTGACGCGCTGCAATGATTGTTCTTTCTGGAAGTTTTACAAGCTTCGCACTCAAGTGCAGGTCAACTCTGGGAACAGTTTCTCCTTTTTTAAAAGCGGCCTGAAAAACCCGCAAATCAGATTTTAGAAGATAATCTGCCCCCAATCCAGAATTTGATCGCCCAATACCAACAATTTTATTGCTGTTTTCAAAGGCTTCAACAAGCAAATTTTGCATCAGCTTTGGAACTCTGGTTATCCAATTTGTGTTTGAATAGTAATTAAAGCTCCATTCATCTTCTTTGATTGCAACCTTATCGGTATCAAGGGATGGCGGTGCTTCTGGAACCTCAATCAATAATTGCCAATTAACAGGTTTAATTTTATCAGAAAAATCTTCAACTGCAGATAAAACGTATAGTTTTGGGGCGGGTCCTGCATCCGGGAATATTTTGATACACCCCGTCAAAAACAAAGACATACAAAGGCACGAAACCCTAAGAATTAAATGGTGGATCATTCTGGTTTAACTCCTTGCGATGACTTACCAAACAGAAAACCAACGGGGTTGCTTTCAAGGCGCGTAAGCACACGGTTGAATGACAAAGTTAAATCACGAAAATCATTCATAAGCCGTGTTACTTCATGCAATCCAGACGTTGTAAAGTCCTTAATCGGAACCCTGTTTTCTTTGATAAGTGAATGAAATTCCTTGGCAGCGTCATCAATGGTTGTGAATGCTTTTGTTGCATCCCCTACAAATAAATCAGCCCCTTTTGTAATTGTCTGTACAAGCTTCTTCGCATCAGATCCAATGCCGCTCATATCGTCTGAAAACGCTGTGATATTTTTAATGGTGCGATCAACATCTTCTGTTCGCTTTGCAAGCATCGTGGAAACTTTTTCAAAATTAGCAATAATAGCGCTAAAGTTTTTTTGATTTTCAATGCTTGTGAATCCTCTTACTTGATCAACAACGCCTGTGATTTTTCCAATAAGTTTTGGAATAGAACTGATTGATTCTTCTATTGACGAAAGATCTGCACTAATCAAGGGATAGGCCTCCCCTTTTTCTGCAACCAGTGCCGGAGATTCCCTTGTCCCCCCCTCAAGCTGGATAAATTTTGAGCCTGCAAAGCCTTTGATTTCAACAATCGCCCGTACATCTTTCTTGATAACAAGGTCTTTTTTGATGCTAATAATAACACGTACTGTTTCCGGATCGTCAGGTTTAATCTCTAGTTTCTCAACTTTACCAACTTGCACGCCGTGATAACTTACTTTTGTTCCTTTATCGATCCCAGAAACTGATGTTCTAAAATCAATTGCATAACCACGTGTATCCTGAGAAATATTGATTTTTCCCAACCAAATGGCTGTCATAAGAATGCCAATTGTGACAGCTATGACAAAAAAGCCGACAGTAAAATATTTAGCCTGATTTTCCATTTATTCGCCTATATCCTTATGCTGCACAGCACGTCCCCGCGTACCGTGAAAATAACTATGAATCCATGGATCTGGATTTTTTAGAAGATCTTCGTAGGCACCAACGACAATTTTCTTATCCACTAACACTGCTATCTTATCACAAATTGCAATTAAACTATCAAGGTCATGTGTAACCATAAGGACCGTAAGGTCTAAGCTGTGCTTTAGGTTCTTGATTAAATCATCAAAAGCAGAAGCCCGGATGGGATCAAGTCCGGCAGTTGGTTCATCAAGGAACAAAATTTTGGGATCCAAAGCCAAAGCCCGCGCCAGCCCTGCCCGTTTGCGCATACCGCCTGATATTTCAGAAGGATACTTATGCCCATCTGCTTGTGTCAGGCCAACCATATCCAGCTTAACTTTTGTAATCCCGTCTAAAACCTTTTGGGGTAATTTATAATTTTCTTTAATGGGGACTTGAATATTTTCGGCAACGGTTAGGGAACTAAAAAGCGCGCCATTTTGAAACAGCACCCCTGCTTGTTTAACGATATGCCCTACGCCCTCTTTTGGTTTTGGAAAAACAGACTGGCCAAAGACTTTAATCTCACCGGATACGGGCATCAGCAAGCCTGTTATCATCTTAAGCAAGACCGACTTGCCCGTACCCGATCCGCCGACAACGCCCATGACTTCACCGTGCAGGGTATCAAAGCTGACGCCATCGTGGATGACTTGCCCCCCAAGCACTGACTTTAAATCGCGGACATGAATCGCTGTTTCTTCTTTCACAATCAAATCCCCAATCGCGAGAAAAATATGGAGAAAAGTGCATCAAAAACGATCACAGCAAAAATTCCTTCGACAACCGATTCTGTTGTTTTGCGGCCAACGCTCTCCGCACTTCCCTTAACCTTCAACCCCTCATAGCAACCAATTGTTGCAATGATAAAGCCAAAGATGGGTGCCTTCGATAATCCAACCCACAAGGCATTAATACTAACCCCTGAGCGGACTTGGCTTATAAAGTTGCCGTATGAAATATCTAAAGCTAGATCACAAACCAATGCCCCACCAAACAGCGCTGCTGCATTTGCAAAAAAAGTGAGAAGCGGCAAACAAATGATTAATGACACAACACGCGGAAGCACCAGTATTTCAACAGGATCTAGCCCTATGGTTTTCATTGCATCAATTTCTTCATTCACTTGCATTGTACCAATCTGCGCGGTGAAAGCACTTCCTGACCGCCCTGCAATAATAATTGCAGCAAGCAAAATACCCACCTCACGAAAAGCAGCCACACCAACAAGATTGACCGTATAAATTTCAGCGCCGAATCGCTTCAGTTGGTCAGCTCCTTGATAGGCAAGGACCACGCCGACCAAAAATGAGATTAAACTTACAATCGGTATTGAGCGCAATCCAACATGTTCCAAATGATAAAAGAGCGACGCGCCACGAATTTTAACCAAACCAACCGGTATTCTGCACAAAAGAACCACTGTGTAGCCCACAAAGGATGTATATTCTTTGACTTTTTCTAAGTATTTTGACGTTGTCTCACCAATTGACGCTATTGCTTTCTTCAAGGGATTTGAACGCTTTAATGAACAAGAAACATCATCTAAGTCTTTTATTTCATTCAATAAAATTTGGTGATTCTTGCTTCCGCCACAGAAAACAACCTGATGGCCTTCTTTTTGTAAGCGCCCCTTTAATGAGGTTAACAGCCAAGCTCCAGCAGTATCAAGATTATTTAATTCAGATAAATATATTTTGATGTTTGCTTTTTTTTCTAAAGAAAAACCACTGATTTCCGTGTAAAGCTGCTGAGCAGTCGCAAGCGACCATTCTCCCCAAGCCTCTAACGATTGCCCATCCCCATCTGTTGAGATCCGAACTCCAGCGATACCCACATTCAATCCTTAAAAAAGTAACCTATGAATAAATTACACGATTTAATTTCACAAAGCTAGAGCTACAGCTCAAAATCCTTTTAAAGCCTCTCTTTTACATAAAGCATAACGCGTTGAAAATATTAAATTAAATGAATTACCTTGCACAAAAAGATTACAAAAGAGTTGGGATTATAAAAAAACTTTATATTTAGGTAAAAATGCTTGCTGTAACACAGGAATGAAAACGTGTACTGTTCGACAACAATAATAATAAAAATCACACATATAGTGAGGAAAAGCTATGACAATACTTCAAGAACAAGAGCGTAATTTTGAGAACGAATATTCACTTACCGCAGAAAAACGATTTAGAATTATAGCGCGCAGAAATAAGCTGTTAGGCTTATGGCTTGCACAAGAATTACTCATTGATGATCCTGAAGCTTATGCCTTTGAAATTATAGCAGCTGACTTCGAACAGCCTGGTGATCAAGACGTTGTAGACAAAGTGATGTATGATATCCAAAAGTGCAATGCCCCAATTAGTGAGCAAGATATTCGAAAAAAACTGCTTCACTTCTTTAATATTGCGACTCAAGAAATGTCTTTTAGTCCCCAAAGCTGTGAGACTCAATAATTAAACGAATAGATTGCACTCCAATCTATCTGTTACGCAAGAATTAGATCGTGAATCCTTGCAACTCTGTTGGTGACAAAATTATCGAATTCTGCTAGTGTTTAGCTTCAGATATTTTAAAGATCATACAATTTACTAGGTCGTTCATGTTCAAACGTCGAAATAAAAAATCTCCCTTTATGCGTATCAAAGACTTTTTTTGGCCGAGCGCAGGCTGGAAAAGATCAACTAAGTACCTTGGACACCGTGTTGCACGGCTTCCTGGAACACCCAGCAGCATTGCCTGCGGCTTTGCTTGCGGGGCAGCGGTCTCATTTACACCATTTATTGGCCTCCATTTTGTTTTAGGCGCACTTTTAGCATGGTTAATGCGCGGTAATATTATTGCCTCTGCTATCGGCACCGCAGTCGGCAACCCCTGGACATTCCCGTTTATATGGGTTGGCATTTATAAAATTGGTGCTTTTGTCATTGGTACCGACAACTTAAATAATCTGCCTAACTCTGAAACAATGAACCGGCTTCTTGATGCGGGACAAGCCTTCTTTATTAACGGTATAGCACCAGGAAAAGAAGTCATGAGTATCATTTATGATATTTTCTTACCCATGTTTATTGGCGGCATTCCTGTTGCTATTATCGCCTGGTTTGCTTTCTTTTACCCAATTAAGATGACAATTGCCCAATATCAAAAAGCGCGCATCGCTCGAAAAAATCGCCACGCAGCATTGCGTAAAAAAAAGAAGAGCTAAAAAATGTTATTAGGTATAGGAACCGATATCGTTTCTATTGAACGCATTACTCAGACGCTTGCCAAGCACCCTGAGCTCTTCAAGAGCAAGTTCTTTAATACGGCTGAGATCAGTTACTGCGAGGCGCGTGCTGAGCCTGCAAAGAACTATGCAAACCGTTTTGCAGCGAAAGAAGCTTTCTCAAAGGCATTAGGCACAGGCTTTGGACAGCACCTGGAGTGGAAAGACATCACCATTACGCGTGATGAACTAGGAAAACCTGGAATTGAGCTTTCAAAGAAAGTGATGGACTTCATCCAAACTCGTTACTCTAAAGATTTCACTCCCTCCATTCACCTTTCATTAAGTGATGAAAAAGAATACAGTATAGCTTTTGTTATTATCGACTCTTCCAATTAAATAAGAAGATAACTAAAAAAAATTAAAAAATTAAAACCATTAAAAAGAATAAAACTCACATATATAAGACAAAACCCATTTATACTTATAGAACAATCACTTTAAAATACTTACATTTTTTTTCAATTTTTCATATTTTTCTATAGACATAAAAAAATTGAAATGATACTACCCTTTTTTTCAAGGAAATTAAGGAGACAACCAAATGAAAAAAACACTTACAATAAGCTTAATTGCTTTATTCTTCACAACATACATAGCTCAGGCTAGCGTACCGAACCTTCTAAATTATGGCTATAGAAATGGGATGGAATCCACAAAAGCTGCGTCGCATATCATTCGGTTTGTATCATTAGGAAAAGAAAAGATTACCCTAAAAAACAAGACCACCTACTCTTTTGTAATTAGCCAAGAAGAATTCCAAAAACTAACAACAATGAAAGAGGTTTTTTCTCATTTTGCAAACAAATATCTTATTATCCTTCTAAATTCTGGTGCGCTTAATTTAACCAAAAGCGGCGTTAATTTTACACTTTCAGATAGAAATGATAATAGCGTAACATTCCAGATGGGTACAAAAGAACAACTGCAGGACGAGGCATTCAGAATATTAAGAGCTAAAGTGTGTGATGACCTTATAGCAATCTGCCAATTAGATAATAGAGTTAAAGCAAAAGAGTATGAAAAAGAACTTAAAGATAAAGATCTATCTAAAGAAAGAATTAAAGAAATAATAGAAAGCACCTCTTTATTTTCAGACTATGAAAACAGAAAAATCGTTTATAGTGCTTATTTACAGCGAAACGAAATAGACCCTACGATGACTAGCTATGTTGTTACCCAGATGGTGGGGTCGTCATCATAATTGAGGAAAAATTTCTGATAATCATGACTATTCCCCTGCTTAATTAGGGAAACGATCGTATTAATATATAAGTTTTTCAGTAATAAAAAGCTAGAACTTTAAAAGTTCTAGCTTTTTAAATGCATGAAAACTAGGAAAAAACCAACTGCCAACTTGATTTACCCTTAAAATCTTGCTATAAATTCGGCAAGAAGAGACATTTTATAAATGTTTTCACTGAAACGTTAACATAAAAACACTAATTGTTTTTCTAATAATTGAAAAATTAATACATTGACTAGGAGCTACACAATGAAAAAACTTGCGTTAACTACACTTATAGGATTGTTTTCTATAATGCACTCAGCGAATGCAATCGTACCAGACCTACGCGAGTATGGATATGAATCGACCAAAGAAAAAATTAGCGGTGCATCTCATATCATTCGATACGCAGGGTTAGAAAAAACAGCCACTTTAAAAGACGAAAATACATATAACTTTGAAATCGATGACATAGAAAGGCAAAACCTAGCAGATATTGGATCTGCCATCGGTGGATTTTCAAATAAAAATGTGACTACTTTTTTGAAATGCAATGAATTAAATCTAGATCGGCAAGGCACAACTTTTACGCTTTCTTATCAAGATCTTACAGCAACATTTAAGATGATTGACAGCCTTATATATGGTCAATTTCAAAAATTAATTCCAACTCCATATGATGGACAACCTTTCATGCAGCAAACGTCTTTAAATTTTAGAGAATACTTGAAAGGCAATGATGCTGGCACTCAGGTTATGAAACTCATTGTGGATCATACTTTACGTTTAGCTATCTTGCATAGAATCTACGTTTATCGTGACTATATCAACAATCCCCATGCGCGTGCAGATACAATTGAAGATATTGTTCAAAAAGTTGGGAAATGGGAAAGCGATCATGATGTATATAAAACGCCCGTTTACGCAGCTTATATAGGATGGAAAAATGCAAAACCTGAAACAATAGCGTGGATCCTTGAAGATACGCACACTATTTTTCCTGCTGCTCAAGCTATTTATAGAAACAATTTAAAAGAGGTCTATTCCGCTTACATGGCACGCGACGATGCCGATGAAGCAGTCATTGCACAGTATAACATGAGAGACTTTGTTCCTGCTAAGTAAGTTTATAGCACTAACTCTAGAAAACCGGAGAAGTTATATCTCCGGTTTTCTTATGTGCTTTATAAAGGCGGCAAACTCTCAGGATCAAAGCACCCATGAATGATAAGTTCAGCAAGGGCACCGTCTGCTGCTGCACTTGGCCACAATCCCTTATTTCGAGACTCTTCAATAAACCCTAGTTTTTGCGGAACGCGTATACTCGCCGTGTTCAAAGCATCTGTATAAATAATGACACGCCGAGCCATTAGGTGCTCAAAAGCATAACGGGTTAGGGCATTCACAACTTCTGTTGCAACGCCTTTTTTACGCGCACTTTGGCGCACGAAATAACTTATGGCCACACAAGGCACTTGCCAAATACACTGATGGGCGGGGAAGGCAAAACGACCCAACACCTCCCCTGTCTGTTGATCAAAACACAACCAGCGCATGTCTGTACGCATAATCCAAGCGGCTTGTTGCGCGCGGCAGTCACGCTCAATTTGTTCAACAGATGGCGGCACCTCAGACCAAGCCAGCCACTTTCGCGTTTCAGTATAACCATCCATAATGGCCGCATGCACTGCAGACCCGTCACCCTGGCGGGGCGGCCTTAGAACAAACCTCGGGCTTTGAATACGATCCGGTAAATCCCAAAGCACAGGGTCAAAATGTAGGGCCATTTAATTTTCCTTTACCCACAAGGGCCTTAAAGCTGCAGAAACTATCTCTGAATATTTCCTTTACTATGCGCACTCTCATTATCAGCTTCACTCACTTCCTTTTTACATTCATCGTCATCAAAGTCATCAGACTTCCGCACAAGCTCTCTCACTTTTTCGCCATTAGCACCTGGACTTTTTATGTAGGCAACATAAACATCTGCCGTATAATCTTCATCCGTGAAATCCTCAGCCTTTTCAATAAGCTCTAATACAATTTTATGATCCGCACCTTTTCTATTTATATACGCCTTAAAAACCCGGGCGACGCACCATTCATCTTGGTAATCTTCTGTTTCAACAATAAACGCATCCATGATGTCGTCATCCGCATCTTCTCGGCCTAAATACGCTTTATAAACCCGCGTTCGGTAACATTCTGCAAAATTTTTGACCTCTTTAACCAGCTCTTCTGCTTGCTCTATGGTTGTATCTTCTCTTTTTATATAAGCTTTATAAACCTGAGATCTATTATTTTCGTCCTCATAGGCTTGAGCAGCTTCAAGGATGGCTGCTAAAAGTTTCGCATCACTCTCGTCCGTTTTAAGATGATATTTAAAAACAGCAGATTGTACTTCTTCATCCGGTTCAGGTGTGGTGACATCCGCGTATCGATCTGGATTATCCAAAGCATAGCGCTCAAGCAATGTTTCAGCATTAATCTGGCAAAAAGCACTTAGCACAAAAACAAGTATATACTTCAAACAACGCATAGATCACTCCCTCATGTTTATTTAAATAAAACTTACAATAGAATACTATTGCACAACACAATCACCTTCAAGCTTATTAAAATCTATCAATAAAAAGTACGAAGTAATTGTATTCATTTAAGTTTAATTATTTGCCATCACTCACACAAGAGCATAGCGTTGCGGCAGCCTTTTGACTTGGCAACACGCCGTCGCTCGGCTGCAAAAGCGCCAAAGCTTGCTTGGTTTTTTCTGCCTGTTGCTGTCCGCCCTCGCCCAATAATTGCGCGAGTGCATCAGACAGAGCTTCTGGGTTACACTGCTCCTGCAATAATTCAGGCATAACCTCTTCTTTGGCCAGGATATTAATCAAGCCCACATAGGGCACCTTAATCAGCTTGCGAACGATATAAACCGTTAAGGCATTGGCCTGGTAAGAAACCACCGTGGGCACGCCCGCCATGGCCAGCTCTAAGGTCACGGTACCGCTGGCTGCAAGTGCTGCATTCGACGCCGCCATGGCAGCGTATTTCTCTTCCTTGTTTGTGATAAGGTGGATGCCCTCACCCCATTCAACTTCTGCCAGCTGTTCCGCAACAGATGGCGCGACAACAACCACGGCTTGTAGATTTGGGTGCTGCAAGCGCAAGCGCGCAAAGGTTGCTTTGAAGATCGGCACATGACGTTCAATCTCGCCCCGCCGGCTGCCTGGTAAAATGCACAGCAGCTTATCCGATTGCGTCAGCCCTAACCGCTGGCGTAATGCCTTACCATCTCCCTTTTCAGCACCTGATTCTAAGATGGGGTGGCCGACAAAGGTACTGGATAGCCCTTCTTTTTCGAAATACGGCGGCTCAAAAGGCAGTAGCGTTAGCAGATGATCGTAAAGCACGGCCATCTTTTTTGCGCGTCCTGGCCGCCAAGCCCAAACGGAAGGCGCCACATAATGAATCAGCTTTGCTCGCGTTCCTGTTGCCTTCAAACGACGCACCAAACGTTTTGAAAAACCTGGGGAATCAATCGTCAGAACCACATCGGGATCAAACTCAGAAACAGCGGAAACTGTTTGTTTCAAACGCTTTAAAACCTTAGGAATCTGCGGAATAACCTCAACCAACCCCATAATGCTAAGATCAGACATTGGGAATAAGCTATCCAGCCCTTGCTCTGCCATTAAGGGGCCACCAATGCCTGAAAACTGCACAGCGTTTTCAGAACGCGCTTTCATCGCCTTCATCAACTGAGCACCAAGGAAATCTCCAGATGCTTCACCCGCCACCAGATAAACTTTTAACGGACGCGCTTTACTGAATTTGCTCATATCAACACAGACCCCTCTTTGATATCTGGGATCTTAGTTTAAACACCCTCAAAAAAGCAACCGTATAAAAAAGGGACCCTTAGATCCCCTTTTATTAAAAAAATTGATGAGATCCATCAAATAGATAACAAATGCATAAAGATTATTCATATCTTGCAAAAGAAGTGTTGAGCTCATGCCATCGTAATAAGCTACCCGTTCAGGGTTTGGGGTGCCATCCTGCCGACGTCTATAAAGCCCTCTTTCATATCATTTAGCATTCGCGTCTTCCATCCTGTTTAAATAATTCTCTAAAATCTCGTTTAACGCTTTGGTCAAACAGATAGTACCAAGTTACGTAACGTTTCGCGCGTGAATTCCCTTGCCCAGCAGCCTTTGAGAACCATTTAAATGCTTCTGCATAATCCTGCGTAATGCCTCTGCCGTCT
>CAYGJW010000038.1:0-10801 GCA_964350415.1 uncultured Alphaproteobacteria bacterium | reverse complement strand
TTTAAGTTAACAACACAGGCAGCCTATTTCAGCATGGCATCGCCCACCACTTCAACACCTCTACAATTTAAGTTAACAACACAGGCAGCCTATTTCAGCATGGCATCGCCCACCACTTCAATACCTTCTCACTTTATTCAGAAACAAAACTTAAGTTAACAATAAGAATACCGTCTTTTGATCTTCATGGCGCTCTATATAAAAAATGCGCGCACAAGAATCAATCTTATACACGCATACTAGAACTTAATCGTTTAATTTATCTGTAATGATAAATCACTCAGAATCTGCAGCAGGCAATCCATATGTTAGCATTATCTCGTGAAGCCTTTGCTGCGCGACCTCATTTCCTACTTTTTCATACCACTGAACAGCAAGTTCTGTATTTTGCCCAATACCATTTAATCCATAATCATACACTTGAGCAACTTGTAACTGAGCCTCCTTCAAACCCTTTTCAGCAGCGATCAAGTAATATTCAAATGCAGTCTCATGGCTTTGCTCAAGGCCGCCCACTCCTTGCGCATACAGAAACCCAAGCTTAAAAAAAACAGATGCCGTTGGATTATCTGTATTCGCAGCTTGTTGGTAGCACTCTACAGCAAGATTAGGGGCCTCAGTAATGCCGGAACCGCTAAGGTAGGCATCGCCCAAGCGCTCCTGAGCCTCTGCATTCCCGCCTTCAGCGTGACGCTGCATCGTTTGCAGTGGTGTTTCGTTATCAGAAGAACTTTGCAGCCTCTGAACGCCTAAAACCTGACCAGAGGCCAACAGCATAAAGCTAACAACCATTACGCTTAACAGTTTTTGTTTTAACATTTTTATCACTCCTTCTTTTTTAGATACAAAGAGTAATAGCAAAAAAACATTCACAATTGCACATTATCATTAATGAGGGGTAATCTTATTAACAAACAGCAAAAATTGACGGTAAGACAACAGGCTCCGTCTTTGCAAACTTCCTGGCCTTATAAGTCTTAATTCTCTAGGAAAAACTCTTCCGCTTTCTTAACTGCCTTACGCGCTGCAAAAACAACCACAAGGTCGGAAGCCTTAACGACCGTTCCTCCCTTAGGAATGATCACACGTCCCTCTCGCACCAGGGCGCCAAGTAGGATCCCTTGGGGCAAGTCAAGCTCTCTAATAGGCTTACCTATAAGGGAGGAGTTCTCACAAAGCTCCGCAACAAAAATTTCACCAAGGCCGCCACGCAAGCTATGTACGGCACTAATCTTCCCGCGCCTTACACATTTCAAAATCGTCGAGACCGTAATCATATTTGGGCTAACAAGCGCATCAATCCCAAGCTTCGGGGCAATCGGATCGTAAGTAGAATTCTTCAGAAGTGAGATTGAACGTTTACTGCCAATCTGCTTTGCAAGCATCGATCCAAGAATATTCGTTTCATCATCATTTGTGACGGAAATAAAAACGTCAGACTGCTCACAGTTTGTTTCCCTTAGAACTTCCGTATCCAGAACACTGCCGTGGTAAACAACAATATCTGGAAGCGATTCTGCAACGCTTTCTGCACGGGCACGGTTGTGTTCTATTAAACTAACGTGAGTTTCAGGATTATGTTCTTTAAGGTTTTTGGCAAGCGCATAACCAACATGGCCAGACCCTGCAATGACAACACGCTTGGCTGGTGCATCTTCATAACCAAAGGCAACCATTGCACGCTTAAGGTGCGCGGTATCCACAAAGAAATAAACTTGATCCCCCTCCAGCATCTGATCGTTCGCTGTTGGCACAATTGGCTTGCCCTCACGGAGTATGCCAATAATCATAACGTTCAAGTCAGGAAACAGCTCGCCTAGCTGCCGCAGGGGTGTGTTAATCACAGGGCATTTATCTTGGCAATACACCGCGACCAGCTTTACTTTCCCGCCAACAACGGGAATAAGGTCCAACGCACCAGGCACACTCATCCGTCTTTCAATCGCATGGGCTACCTCCAGTTCCGGTGAGATAATATGATCAACAGGCATGTGGGTCGGGGAGAAAAAATTAACCCACAATGGTTGTAAATAATCTTGTTCTCTGATGCGCGCAATTTTGACAGGAACCCGAAACAAAGAATGAGCCACCTGGCAAGCAACCATATTGGTTTCATCTTGCGCTGTCACGGCGATTAAGACATCTGCATTACTTAAACCTGCTTGATGTAAAATTTTTGGCATAGAGGCATGCCCGTGAATTGCTTGAACATCCAGGACCTCCCCAATTTTTTCAATAAGGTCTCGCGACTGATCAACAATGACAACATCATTTCCATCTGCAGCCAAATAGCGCGCAAGATTAAAACCAACTTGGCCCGCACCACAAATGACAATGCGCATCAAACATTCCTTATTTCTTCGCGTCTTTAATTGCGCGAATGTCCAAAGCTTTTAGCTTACGATGCAACGCTGAGCGCTCCATCCCAACAAAATCAGCAGTTCTTGAGATATTACCGCCAAACTTACTAATTTGCAATTTGATATAATCTTGTTCAAACTTAGAGCGTGCCTCTCTTAAAGGCAGGGATGTAATGTTCTCATGATCACCCAGCTCTGACAAAGCAGAACTTTGCGGCGAAATATCAGGGGGGAGCATCGAAGCCTCAATGACCTGACTTTCGCCGGACATAATTAAAATCCACTCAACGACATTACGCAGTTGACGTACATTTCCAGGCCAATCATAAGACTTAAGAAACGCCATTGCATCTTCTGTAAACTGCAAAGGAATACCATGCATATCAGGCCGCAAATAACTTACAAAGCGGGTGATAAGCTCGGGAATATCTTCCGTATGCGCATAAAGATAAGGGATATGAACAGGTACAATGTTCAAGCGATAAAAAAGATCTTCTTTAAAGCGCCCTTCTTCGATCTCCCCTGCTAAATCCTTGGAGGTTGCAGAGACAACACGCACATCGACATCAATCAGCGTCGCGCCGCCCAAGCGTTTAAAACATTGCTCCTGCAAAACGCGCGCCATCTTACTTTGCAATTCAATTGGAATATCTGCAACTTCATCTAAGTACAAAACGCCTTTGTGCGCCTGTTCTAAGAGACCAATTTTACGCACGACTTCATCAGAACCCTTTTCTTCATGCCCATAAAGAATGGATTCAAAGTTTTGCGAGGTAAGCGTATGACAGCTCAACACAACAAAAGGCTCGTTAACCCGTGTTGAATGTGCATGTAAATACCTGGCCGCTGTTTCTTTACCTGATCCTGCAGGACCACTTAATAAAACCCTACTATTTGCTGGTGCAACACGATCAAGGGCGGTGCGTACTTGCTTCATGATCGAGGAAGAGCCTAAAAGCTCATGATTTATTCCTGCGCGCGTACGTAGCTCTTCATTTTCACGGCGCAATTGATGCGCTTCTAATGCGTGCTGAACAACCAATAACAGCCGATCTGACTTAAAAGGTTTTTCAATAAAATCATAAGCACCAGCTTTGATTGTTTGCACCGCCGTTTCAATATTACCGTGACCACTAAACATGATAACGGGAAGATCTGGGTGTTCTTTTTTGATAATTTTTAGAATATCAATTCCATCAATTGGGCTACCTTGCAACCAAATATCTAAAATCACTAAGGACGGTCTACGTGTACGGATTTCCTTTAAACACGCATCAGAGTGCATGACATGCCGCGTATCGTATCCTTCGTCCTCAAGGATACCGCTCACTTGTGTGCAAATATCTTTTTCATCATCAACGATAAGAATTTCTGCCTTCATTTTTGACATCTCTTTCTGATTGACTCTCTATATTCTAACATTTGGTAATTTGATTTCAACACATGCACCACCCGTTGACCGATTTGAAAGCGTCAAGACGCCGCCATGGTCTTCAATAATCTTACGAACAATTGCAAGTCCAAGACCTGTCCCTCCAATCTTATGCGTGACATAAGGATCCGTCAACTCTAGTAACTTTTCTTCAGGAAAACCATCACCATTATCCTCAATTAGAACCTGCAGACCTGAAGAGGAAACATTCAAAGTAAGAATCATTTTTGGCTTAAAAGAAGACTTTGATTCTTTCTGCTTACTCAACAAAGATTCTGCCGAATTTTTCAATATATTTTGCAAAGCCTGAAGCAATTGGCGCTCGTCACATTTAAACATCACAGGCGAATCAGGCGTTTTTTGCTCCGCAGCAACCTCTGAAAAACCACTTTTAACTAAGAAAATCGCTTCTTCACAAATACTCACAAAATTTGCTTCTTTGATGATAGGCTTGGGCATCCGTGCAAAGGACGAGAATTCATCAACCATTCGCCCAATATCTCCAACCTGGCGCACAATCATATCAATACAGCTTGAGAAAACTTCTGGGTCTTTAGTAATTTGATCTGTATATTTCCGGCGCAAACGTTCTGCTGAAAGCTGGATTGGCGTCAAAGGATTTTTAATTTCATGGGCCAATCTGCGCGCAACTTCTGACCAGGCGGCATTGCGCTGCGCTGCCTCAAGGGTTGTAACATCATCCAAAGTAAGAACATAACCGGCTTCGCTCGTTTGCTGAGTAAGACGGCTTAGGTGTACGACAAGCTTATGCCGCTGATCGCCACGCTTGAAATGCACCGTTTGATAAACGCCATTTTTCTGTGAGGCCTCCGCAAACATCTGCACCATAAACGCTTCCATCTCCGGCACAATGGCGATTAAAGATGCACCTAAATTTGCTTCCAGATCTGCAGAAAGCAACTCTGAAGCCCTTAAATTGGGAAGGGTAATGCACCCTTTATGATCCAGACCAATGACACCCGTCGACACTTCTGAAAGCACTGTTTCTGTAAAAATGCGCCGCGTATCAATCTGCTGATTCGCTTCAACTAACTTGTTGCGTTGCTCGCTCAACTGCTGGGTCATTCGGTTAAACGCACGGGCTAATTCATTAATTTCCTCACCTTTTTCGCCTTCTGGCACGCGCACATCCAAGTCACCAGAACTCACCCTGTAGGACGCCCCAATAAGCGTTGCTATTGGCTTGACGAGTCTGGCAGAAAGCCGCATCCCAACCCAAACGGCAACCAGGGTCAGTAGCAAGGCAACCATCACATAGACCAAAGTGAACATATACTGAAGAATTGAACGCTGGCCTTCCAGATCCTCGTAGGCCCCTGCGGCTTCCTCTGTCCGCTCGATACGCTCTATAACCTTGGGGTCAATTCGGCGGCCAACATACAGGAACTTATCCGTAAAACCACTCAGCTTGACCAGGGCTCGCACGCGATCATCTTGGTCACTTGTTAACAAAACAACTTTATCAAGATTCTTGGCCTCTTCCAATGCCCAATGCGGCAAGGTGATTTTACCCGCAGCCCATACTTGTCTGGCACTCGCCACTTGCGTTCCGTTTGCATCGACAATAACGACATCTGTTAAGGAGCGATATAGCATTTGTGAGCGCACCATATCGGCAAGCAAATCAGGATCCATACTTAGTGCAAAGCTTTGGCGATTAATATCTTGCGCCATCGACAAAGCATCACCTTCAATAACCTTTTTATGCTCTTCTAAGTAAGCCCGTGCAATTGCATTTGACTCTGTGACCGCAGTTCGAACCCGAGAGCTAAACCATTCCTCAATTCCAGCACTAAAAAACAGTGTCGCAAAAACAGCCACCAGGACAGCAGGAACAGCAGCAACAACTCCAAACATAAAGACCATACGGGCTTGGATTGATGCCCCTGCCATACCGCGTCGCCTTTGACGCCAAACGCTGAACATTTGCTTAAAAACCACACTGCCTAAAAGTAAAAGCAAAATAGAATTGATCAGCAATAAGACTTGAATGGTCTGGGGATCAGGGCCGAGAGGCGGAGCACCAGTCAAAGTTGCATAGGTCAAAATTCCAAAAATAAGCGCGAGGAGAACTAATAAAACAGTTAGTTTTCCCTTAAAATCAATCTTACTTAATCGGTTTTTTAGTACTGGCACAGCAAGCACACTCAGCCCCTATCATGAAGATGAAGTTTTGGATAAATCTAGACCTAAATCACTCATTTTTTTACGGAGTGTATTTCGGTGTAATCCAAGCATTGCCGCGGCACGCAACTGATTACCATTTGATGCTTTAAGCGTTAGCATAAACATCACTTGCTCGACCTCTCTAATCACATGGTGATAGAGTCCTCGACACTGCGGGTCATCGCCCAAAGAATCGAAATAGTCATGCAAAACCCGGTGCACTGCATCGCTAATGGATTCACGTTCTGTTGATGTCGCCTTAAGAGTTTTGGTCATATTATTCAACTTATTGTTTTATATCACAATTAATCATATCTGAGCTCATAATCTCCGTCGACTCATAAAAATTCTTTATTATTTTCCATACTTCTTTAGCGTCAGCTTGTTGGTTCATTGCAGCCCTAAATTCTGCGGATCCTTTCAGGCCCTTACTGTACCAACTTAAATGTTTACGCGCCATGCGAACACCGGTTATATCACCGTAATGATCCAGCATATCCTCGTAATGTTCACATAACATCTCATAACGCTCTTTGATTGAAGGGTCTGCCGTTACTTTTCCTTCATGAATATAATCCGCAACTTGTTTTAAGAACCAAGGTTTTCCGTAAGCCCCACGGCCAATCATAATGCCGTCCGCGCCCGATTCAGCCAGTGCGCGTTTTGCTGAGTCAAAATCAACGATATCACCATTCGCAATCACAGGCAGACTTACAGCATTTTTAACCTCACGAATGAAGGACCAGTCTGAAACGCCGCGATAGAACTGGCAACGGGTTCGCCCATGGATTGTGATCATCTTAATGCCCACCGACTCAGCAATTTTAGCAAGTCGTGGTGCGTTACGATTCTTATCATCCCAACCTGTACGCATTTTCAAAGTCACTGGAATTTTCACGGCTTTAACTGTTGCTTCCAGAATCTTTGCAGCGTGTTCTTCGTCCCGCATTAGTGAGGACCCAGCGTGACCGTTCACGACCTTTTTCACAGGACAACCAAAGTTAATATCAATAATGGCGGCACCGCGTGCTTCATTCAACTGAGCCGCTTCTGCCATGACTTCAGGATCACACCCTGCAAGCTGCACAGCCATTGGGAATTCTTCAGCGCAATTAGTCGACATTTTTAGGGTTCGTGCGTTTTGGCGCACCATGGCTTGGCTGGCAATCATTTCTGAAACGACAAGTCCTGCCCCGCTGCGCTTTACCAACTTGCGAAACGGCAGATCTGTTACACCAGACATCGGCGCCAATATAACATTGTTATCAAGCGTTACATTACCAATCTTGATTGCTGTCCGTGGTGAGGTGGTTTCTGTTGTCATTTTAAGCCCATTCTATTCTGCACAAATTGAGTGCACACTATAACTGATTAAGACAGCAATTGCACAGGAAATAAACCATATAAGATAGATTTTTTAAAACCCATATCGAAGAAAAAAAATTAAGCCTTTTCTAGCCCGCCTCACTCGTCGCTTCTTTGATTAATTTCGAGAATGTTCCTTGGCAAATAGCTTTGGAAACATTTCTCTGGAACAAATGACTCTTGTTTTCTGAATTCATAATAACTTGCTGTAACCTTTTCTTGGACAAAGTATTTTTTCTAATAAAGCCTGAATATATTGAAATTAATTTTTCATCATCTACATGTGCTTCTAAAAAATCTAGCATCCGATTAAAACCTGACGGAACAGCATAAATTTTCTCTAAAAGAGAAACAATAAACGTCTCCAGATCAATGTTTAACCTAAGTCCGCATTGAAATAAGACCTCTAAAAGATTTACTGCTTCTGGCATTTTCCAAATCTTAGCACTCTCCAGGTACATCCTGAAGATATGTTCCCGCTGAGTATCGTCTTCTAAACATTGTTCTGGATATTTAAGAGCCAAATCTATGCGTTGAGCATCATCTATATGGCGACTAACAAGCAATGAACTTACTAAAAGCTTTACTTCATCATTCATATTAACGGCTTCTAATGCACGCAGCATCTCTAAAGCAACATCAACCATGAGCGCTGCATAACGATACGCATGGCGGTAATCATCATTTGCATGCAACAAACCATAGGTTAACAAATTTGCTCTTTGCTCTGGATTAAATATGAATAAATCTTCAAAAATCTCATAGGCATATTTTTCTAACGGGAAATCCGGCTGCTTCATACAGGATTTATAAATTTGCAACGCCATAGCCGTATTATTTTCTAAACCTTCAGATTCCTTCACAAGTTCAAGCGCCATTTCCACCGCATGCTGGTACAAACATGACTTTGCTGGCTGCTGAATTTGCATACAAGAAATTGCGCAGCGAATTCCATCATATGATCCAGCTTCAATCAATAATGGTAACAACTTGCATAAACCATGTGGTGCTTGTAAAAGTGCTTCAACCAAGCGCTGGAATGAGTTTTTAAAGTATGATTTTTCATCCTCAGCTGCAGCTCCACCAGCCCAAATAGACTGCAATTTTTTAATATAGATTGGCAAATAATTTTCTAATACCTCAAAATCATATTGTCTATTTGATTGAACTGAAGAAGCATAACAAATTAAGGCTTCTGTGAAAATATGCCAATTCTTAACCGATAAGGACTCAGCCTTCGCAAGGACACGTCTGGTCGCATCCGTTTCATCGAGTCCAGGGAAAATCGTGAAAGACGCATCAGGATTTTCTGCGAGTCCTTTCATCAATAATTCCATTGAATTTTGATCAGGATAAAAGTAGCGAAGAATACCAGATATAAAGCCCTGACATTCTCTAAAATTTTGAGCACGCTCTAGAAGAGGAATCAATGGCAGCAAAATATTTCCCTGCATTTTTTTCTCCAAAACTACTCGGTCTTCTTCTGAGCATCCAAGTGATAACGCAGCGGATATCAAAGCAAACGAGCTATGTCCTTTAGGACCACTTTCTATAAATTCATTTGCAAAAAAGGCGAGTTGTTCTGCAGGTGTTTCTGGACGTTGAGCATATCGATTTAGCAACTTCATACATGCATGAAAATCTTCCTGCGCAGCAGAACCTTGTAAATGGCCACCCAGTCCACCTGGTGGAAACCCAGCGAGCAAGCCTGCATGAAAATTATCCACCGCCTCTATCGCAGTAATAAGCGTCTTATACATATTTTCCCGAAGTTTTATCTCGTCAACATCGGAGCGACGGCATAAATTCCTACAAAGTAAAATTCTATAGCTTAGGGATAAGTCATCGTTATTTTCTAATATATCAAATAATTGCTCCGCAGGGATACCCAGATTAATCACGGCATCACGCATAGGACGAGAGGTAATACCAGATCTTAATACATGTCCTAAAAACAGACTCATAACGGTCTCTTTATATTCAGACGGCAAATGTCTATTGGCAAGCAATCCTCGATAAGCATAAAGATACGGTTGTAGCTCTCGGCACCTCACTTCCATCGTATAGTTTGCATCAATAACCGTGATTTTTGGCATCAGCAATAATTCAACCAGCATTTCAAGCAGTAAGGGATCATTGCATTCAGCGAAGAATGACTCTAATTTCCATGCATGGCTATAGGTCTCTGTCGTCTGAAACACATTCACGCGTTCTTCAGGCGGCAACTCAGCTGCGCGACTAACAATCATTGCAAAGAAACGCATAACAAAAAACAGGTATATTTCTTCCTTATCTTCATCAGAACAGCAATGATAATCAGGGTAAACATCGAGATGAAAATTCTCAAAAAAAGATTTTTTTTCTGAGATTAGCTTTAGAAAGTCTTGAAAAAACTTAGACTCTTTAAGCTTTGCAACAAGAGTTGTCATCCGTTCTTTTTGTTTTTGATCTGAACAACGGCTCAACCCTATATTATCCAACCTTCCATAACGCAAAATACAAACAGCACCAGCCACCAACCACTCAAGCTTGTTAAGCATTTTAATTTGGGCAGGTTCTATCTCAGCAAGTGCATCAAATTCACCGACTTCATTTTCCATTTCTATTTTCAGAGCTCCCTTAGCAGGCGCACAAAACTGCGTTAAAACAGCAGACATACTTTCTAATAAACTCTGCATACACTCAGTTAGGCGCCGGGGGTCATCAAAGATTTTTTCAAAATTAAGCACGCTGCCTAAACCGTCATCCGCTTTTAATTTTAAAACACTTTGCAAAGCAGGCGTTATCGCCCTCACTTGTTTTGGGTTTGCGCGTAAAATTCTGAAATAATCATAAAATCTAAAGCTATAGGTTCTCATTAATATCTGCTGCAAAAGCGCGGTATAATGACAAGACCCTTTGAAAAGGGTCTGTGCATGGTAGCACGTAAGGCCAAATCTAGCAGCATCCTGGTACGACAACAAAGGCAATATGTGCCCCAGTAAAACATCATTAGAAACCATATCAAGCAGCGTTTCCCCATTTCCTGGAACAACACTAAGGGGATTAATATTTTCGCGTTCATTATTGTTGCTAAGTTGATACTCATCATTGCTTTCTGATTTATTTTGATCATTTTTGTGTAAGTCAGACGCACCACTTAAACACTTTTGTTTTCCCAATGAAGTGCTGGTTTTAGACGAACCTAAAGTACTATCAGAAAATATGTCATCTCCTTCAGCCATCACACATTGATTTGAAATCAAATTTGTAAAAATAAAACTCAGGCATAATAAACTCATACGTATTTTCATTTTTGCTCTCCCATTCTAGAAATTGCTTGTGTGCACCAAGGACGCTCCCCTTGATAAGATCTTAATGTTCTTATACGGATGCCTTTTTTATCCAACCAGAAAACCATGTTTCCTTGCTGTTGCATCATCGCTTGGGTCACATGAAATAAATTTTTATTTTTCAC
>CAYGJW010000037.1:0-11019 GCA_964350415.1 uncultured Alphaproteobacteria bacterium | reverse complement strand
CACAAAGGGTCATCTTTCAATTTCATCCCCCCTTGCGCGTGCCCTTATTGGTAAGAAGGTTGGTGACAGCGTTGAAGTCACAACGCCCAGCGGCATCAAAGCCTATGAGATTCTATCCATCGACTATCTGCTATAAGATCAGCCATAACCAAATCTTTTCAAAAGGCCCGATAAGGGCCTTTTTTATTTTCTTTACCCTAAAAAAAGCTACACTCTGATTTTTATCAAGTAAGGTGCTCTCATGTCGCAATCAACCATTCATCCCAAGTTTACAGATGTAAATTCTTTAGATATGCAGGAATTTGAAAAAGAAATCGCCTACTTCTATGGGGCTGAGGATATCACCCCAATTGCTGAAGCTTACCTAAAGGCCTTAAGCTTCATCGAAACACAAGAATCAACGCATGTCCTCCAGCACCTAATACAAGCTTATGAAAAAATTTCCAAGCAAACTGCACGAAACTTTGACTGCCTAAAAGCTGCAGAGCTTGAATACGCACTTATTCAAGCTCAAGCGGAACAACAAGACTTTGATACCCTTAAAACAATCATGGTCAACCTATACCAAGCCGTTTTTAACACAGATTCGATTCATATTCATAAGGCTGCCATGCTTCGAACCTTTCTCTATCAATACAAGGTAGAGCTCATTAAGAAGCAATCCACCCTCACGCCCAACGATAAAAGCATCATGTTGGCAATGGCGCAAGAAAGTGAAGCATGCCTCAGCCTTCTTTAAGCCGCATGATGTAAGCTGTTTTTAAGAAGTTCCTCAACAACAGATGGATCCGCTAAAGTTGATATGTCCCCCAACTCCTGATGCTTTCCTGCGGCAATAGACCGCAAGATACGGCGCATAATCTTCCCAGATCGTGTTTTTGGCAACCCATCAGCCCACTGGATGTAATCCGGCAAAGCAACAGGACCCAACTTTTCACGTACCCACAGCTTAAGTTGGTTCTTTAATGCTTCACTTGGTTGTTCCCCATCAATCAATGTAACAAAAACATAAATTCCTTGCCCTTTAACCTCATGAGGGAATCCAACAACCGCTGACTCTGCAACCTTTAAATAGCTATCCACGGCACTCTCAACCTCAGCTGTCCCCAAGCGATGACCTGCAACATTAATCACATCATCCGTGCGCCCAGTAATCCAGTAATAACCATCTTTATCTCGGCGCGCCCCATCTCCTGAAAAAAACTTCCCAGGATATTGAATAAAATAAGTATCTGCAAAGCGCTGATGATTACGGAAAACTGTCCGCATTTGTCCTGGCCAAGAGCCCTTTAAAACAAGACACCCTTGTGCGACGCCCGAAAGCTCTGTGCCTTTTTTATCAACAATTGCAGCCTCAATCCCAAAGAATGGCTTGGCAACAGAACCAGGCTTTAAAGCCGTTGCACCAGGCAGCGGCGACAAAACGATACCGCCTGTCTCTGTTTGCCACCACGTATCCACAATCGGGCACTTCGACTGCCCAACGATACGATGATACCAGTCCCAGGCATGCGGATCGATCGGCTCACCCACACTTCCTAAAATCCGCAGGCTCGTCAGATTATGTTTGGTCACAGGGGCGTCCCCATGGCGCATCAGCGACCGTATTGCCGTTGGCGCCGTATAGAAAATATTCACCTTATAACGCTCAACAATTTGCCAAAAACGGGAATAGTCCGGATAATCAGGAACCCCTTCAAACATCATACAGCTGGCACCATTGGCCATCGGTCCATAAACTAAGTAAGTATGGCCTGTAACCCAGCCAACGTCTGCGGTACACCAATACAATTCGCCTTCTTTATAATCAAAAATATATTTGAAAGTTAAGGCTGCATAAACCATGTAGCCGCCTGTTGTATGCAGAACGCCTTTAGGCTTACCCGTTGATCCTGACGTATAAAGAATAAACAACGGATCTTCGGCATTCATTGGCTCAGGGGCGCATTCTTCAGACGACCCCGCCATGTGCGTGTGATACCAATGATCACGCCCTTCTTGCCAGGGGATATCGCCGCCTGACCGCTTAATCACAACGACCTTTTGACCTGCTGGAATATCCTGCTTACACAAGGCTTCATCCGCGTTTTTTTTGAACGGCACAATACCGCCCCGACGGTAGCCCTCATCCGCTGTAATTAAAATCTTTGCTTGGCAATCAATAATCCGGGAAGCCAGGGCTTCTGCTGAAAACCCACCAAAAACAATCGAATGAATCGCCCCAATACGAGCGCAAGCCAGCATTGCAACGCTTGCTTCAGGAATCATCGGCAAATAAATTGTAACCCGGTCACCTTTTTTAACCCCCAAGCTTTTCAGGACATTTGAGAACTTGCAAACTTCTGCATGCAGCTCACCATAAGTGAGCGTCCGTCTTTCTTCAGGGTTATCCCCTTCCCAGCGAATCGCAATCTGATCACGCTTTTTGTCCAGATGCCTATCCAAGCAATTAACGCTGGCATTCAAGACACCGTCTTCATACCACTTAACATGCACATCTGGCGCTGAAAACGAACAGTCCTTGACCTTCGAATAAGGTTTCATCCAATCAATGCATTGCCCTTGCTTATCCCAGAAACCAACGGGATCCTTAATAGATTCCGCGTACATTTGATCATAGGTTTTTTTATCAATCCAAGCGTTTGCTGCCGTTGCTTTAGAAACAGGATGCTGAACATCGTTTTCGGTACTCATGATAATTTTCCTACCCTAATTTTCTTTATTTTTCTTCAGATGCAACTGCGATTTCTGACTCTGCAATCATTTCTGGCGCAAGCGGTTTTGACTTACGGGGGTTCCAAGTTGGGTCAACAATCAAATTAGGCTCAACCGACTTTGCAACATTATCCCAAGAAACAAACTTAAAATTCGCGCCACCAATTTTGCTATTGCTGTGATCATGCACGACAACCAAACCATTTGGATAAAGCTTACCCAGCCCTGTGCTGATCACATCCAGCCCATCACACGCTTGGACAGAATCAATTCCCGTGTTTGAACGCCCAACACTAAAAGAACTTACATAGCGGTTATCCCCGCTGCGCTCATAAATCGCAAAGGTGTCATCCCCTTGGCTTGATGCAATTAAATAGCCTTTACCGTTTCGAGCATAATAAATTGAAAGCCCTTCAACATCTGCTGTTAAACGTCCATTTTCAATACTATCTACGAGTATGGGCTGCGTGTCATCTTGCCCAGGATCTGCAGGATACTTCCAAATACCGACATCTTCTTCACCGATATAAAGGTAGCCAAGCTCTGAATCCGCAACACAGCCTTCTGTTTGTGATTTCAATTTTAAAGTGCGTACCAGCTTTGCATCAATAAAATCACCCGGTGCGGCGAAGAGTTCCCACTGCTCAACTTCACCTTTTTTAGAGTTTACAATTGCATAGACCTTACCGCTGTCTTTATTTTGATACATACAAAACCCATAAGGCGTTATACCCACAGTAATTTCGCGAGCTGCAGCAGGATGCAATGTTCGCGTGTTAGGATCAACCCTGAAGATAGAAAGCATATTTTTTTCACGATGCCCTGAACAAATTAGGTCTATCTTCTCACCATTTAAAAGCTCAAAGTCATACACAAGATCAACATTATTATGGCGCCCCGCTGCGATAAAGCTTAAATGCCTACCGCCCAAATCATAAATATGCAGCCCACCCTTCGTTTTGTGTTTATCGGTGGCAATCACTAAACTTTTCGCAGGGTTTGTTGGATGCAACCAAATTGCAGGATCATCCAAAGTATCTTCTTTTGCCACAGGGAAAGCTGTTTCTGCTTGCGGCACAACAACGGGGACTTGTGACTTACGCTCAGGCACGACAAACCAAGCAGCACCAGCAACAACAAGCACCAAAATAAAAACGATCAAACGCATTTGCTTCACTTCCCTTTTATATAGGCCCAAGCTGTCCAAACAGATAAACCTGCCGATAACCACAGACAAACAATGGCCATAAGATTAATTAAAGGTATTGTAGGCAAAGGACGCGCAAGTAGAAACAAAAAAAGTGCAACCATTTGCACTGTCGTTTTCCATTTGGCAAGTTGTGATACGGGGATCGATCCGCCCTTACCTGCCTTAAACTCCCGTAGCCCTGAAACAAGAATTTCCCGAGCAACAATGATAATTGCAGCCCATACGTGAAGACTTGCAATGCTGTGCTCTTGAACTAGCAAAAAAAGCAGTGCTGTAACCAATAGTTTATCGGCTATGGGGTCAAACAGCTTCCCAAAATCACTAGCCTGATTCCATTTACGGGCAATATATCCGTCAAAATAATCGCTTACCCCTGCAAGAATGTATAAGGCGACAATACCCCACATGGCAAGAGTACTTTGGCTGTAGAATAACATCCCAAGCGGCAAAATAATGACCATCCGAAAGAGTGTTAAACGATTAGCAAGATTCATATTTTCCAACACGTGTTTTGGTTATTGAGGATATATACAAAGCATCATACACAAAACGCATGAGTGTGCCTTGTACAATTTTCCTACAAAATAAGATTTTGAGATGAATTTGTTTATGGAGAGCCAAATACACAAAAAGACATTCGTATGAGGCGCGTGCGAGGCAGTATCACTGCAAAACAATTATATTTCGAGGGGTTAAGCGTACGTCTTGTACGTGCTTCCTTGAGAAATAAAATTAACACTGCAATCATCCATAGAATGTCTTTTTAATGGAAATAATCATATATCGTTTGCGCCACTGAAGCACTCACCCCCTCAACCTTCATCAACTCCTCGATGCTGGCGCCAGAGACATCCCTCGCTGAACCAAAATGAAGGATCAGAGCTTTCTTTCTTTTAACCCCAATACCTGGAATACCTTCCAAAACGGACTTACGAATGCCCTCAGCTCTTTTTGCCCGGTGCGTCCCAATGGCAAAACGATGCACTTCATCACGCAACGTTTGTAGATAATAGGCAACAGGATCGGTCTTTAGAAAACAAAATGCGCGGCCGTCAGGGAAATAAAAGGCCTCTTCGCCGGCATCCCTGCGCGGACCCTTTGCAATCGCCACAGGCAGGACACTGGTAATGCCTAAGTCATCAAAAACACTTTGAACCGTTGACAGATGGCCCTTTCCTCCATCAATCAAAACGACATCAGGCCATTGATCCGTATCTTCTTGGTTTTCTTTAAGGGCACGCTCAAACCGGCGCGTCATAACCTCACGCAGCATACCGTAATCGTCCCCTGCAACCAGAGTCTTTGAACGAATATTAAACTTACGATATTGATTTTTTTCAAAGCCTTCTGGACTTGCAACCACCATGGCCCCAACAGGGCTTGAGCCTTGAATATGACTGTTATCATAAACCTCAATGCGCTTAATCGTCTGATCAACACCAAAGAAGTGGGCAACATCCTGCAATAAAGCAATCTTAGTCGACTGGGCACTCATACGCCGAGATAAGGCATCGCGCGCATTCATTATCGCCTGGTCAACAATCGCTTTTTTTGCCCCGCGCTTAGGCTGTGTGATTAAGACTTTTTGCTGCCTTTCTAACGACAATGCTTGCACAAGTAAATCCATGTCCTGGGGCATGACACTGACATATAGCTCACCTGGGGCTGGGCGATCAGCATAAAACTGCGCCAAGAAACTTGAAAGAACTTCCGATATTTCTTGCTCTGCAACTTGGGATGGGAAGTAACTTTGGCTGCCGCAGTTTTGTCCTGATCGAAAAAAGAATACCTGAATACAAACCTGTTGCTTATCAACATGAACGCCAAACACGTCCACATCATCAACACCAACGACGTTGATTTTCTGCGACTCCGTTAATCGGGTTATCGCACGCAGCCGGTCCCTGTATTGGGCTGCCTGCTCATAGGCATGACCTTTGCTTGCTTCCAACATCTGCTGTGTAAGCTGTTTTTGCAGTTCCGTATTTTCCCCTGACATTAAAGCTTTTAAATCACGTACCAGTTGCTTATAAGCTCCAACTTCGATCTTATTCACACACGGCGCTGCACATCGTTTAATATGATACAATAAGCAGGGCCGCGTGCGTGCATTAAACACGGTGTCCGAGCACGTTCTGAGGAGAAACGCCTTTTGCAGCTCAATTAAGGCATGGCTTACGGCGTAGGTTGAGGCAAAGGGACCAAAGTATAAATCATCTTTGTTTTTCACCCCACGGTGCTTCCTCAGCCTTGGGAAATTGTGGTTCATGGCAATATGAATAAACGGAAACGACTTATCGTCTTTCAGTAGGATATTATAGCGCGGGCGGTATTTTTTAATAAGGTTCGCTTCAAGCAGCAGTGCCTCAGCCTCGCTATCCGTCGTCACAAACTCCATGGAGGTCGTCTCAGCCACCATCCGCGACAGGCGGTTGTTCAGGCCATTTGCCCGGGTATAACTGAGTACGCGGTTTTTTAAATGCTTCGCTTTACCGACATACAGCACATCGCCTTTGGTGCTCAGCATACGGTATACACCAGGCTCACGCCCAAGCGTCTTTGCATACTGAAGAATAATGTTAAGGCCTTGCTGAAGCATAATAGCGGCAACCTACTACAAGAACTGCGCACTGAAAAGGCTTAGCATGATCAGCTTGCATAAGTGGCAGAAAATATGTTACATTCTGATCACCATTAACAAAAACATATAGATGACATAGAAATGAAAATTCTCAAAAGCTTAAGTTTGGTCTTATTTTTAGCAATTTTAGTTCCAACAACGACACCAAACCTGGCTGTCGCTAAATCAAATTCTTCTAAAGTAGATTCAAAGAAAAACAAAAAAACCACATCCTCTTCGAAAAAGAAAAAAGATTCGAAAAAAAGTAAGAAACCGAAAAGCTCTTCCTCTTCTCACACCCCTTCATCACTAGCCAACTTCGCTCAAAGAGACAGTGACTTAAGCAAGAACATTACAAATTCCTTGTCCGATCACACAATCCCAATTCGAGGCTTTAGAGTCCTGGTTCTTAATTGCGGAACAGGGGATTTATGCAATAGCATTGCAAATAAGCAAATCAGGACTGCTCATTTTGGCTCTGAGAAAGCCCGCATGAAAGTTCATGGTGTTGATAGCAGCGGCGCAAATATCAGAAAAGCAAATCAGGGGCGCGGAAAAAAACAATACAAAGCCTCTTTCGCACGCACTGATGCAAATTTCACTTACCTTAAAAAAATCAGAAAAAATGAGTATGATATTATTATTGCTCAGGATATGGGAACAACTTTCAGAAAACATAACCGTGAATGGGAAAAACGCTTTGTTGCTTCTCTCGCAGAGAAAGCACGTATTGTCTTTGTTGAACTTGACGCCAAGCACAACACAAAGAAAACACCCGCTTGCTTTGCATCTTGTCCAAACTACCAAGTTAGTAATGTCACCCCAAGACAGGGAGCAGGTTCAGCAAAGCCAAAAGCACTATTCAAGCTTTTAAAAAGAAAATTCACGATTGATGGCAAGCGTTTCCGTGCAGATCAAACGATTACAGAATTTAGATCTTGTAAAAACCGCATCAGCCGAATGGGTGATAGAGTTTACATTAAAGAATATATTAAAGATCCCAAGGGAAATAGCTTTCCTTACTTGGAAAGAGCTGAGCGAGAAATCGCATTTTATCAATACGCAAAACAACATAAGTTTACATTTATCCCCTTGATGCGCGCGCACGAATTAACAGATGATCGAATTATTCTTGCGGTTGACCGCGTTCCAGGACAGCAAGTATTTAAGGCTTATGCAGGCCTTAATAACACGAAGAAAAAGAAACTTATTGTCAGCCTTCTTAAGGCTATGGTTGAATTTGATAAGCACAAAATCTCTCACGGTGACTTCTCAACTAAAAATATGATTTGGAACCCTAAAACAGAGAAAGTCTCTTTGATTGACTTTGACAGCACCGAATTTGGAAAGCGTCAAAATGTCAACCTTATGCTGGCTCTTTTTGAAGAACTGCGTCGCAACAGCCTTATGCCTCGAGTAGAGCGCGCTCGCTTAGCTAGAAAAGGTGTAAAAGCCAGTGACCACAATGGATTCATGCGAAATATGGTTAACGCGATCCAATCAGGTAAAGCTAAAAACCATAAAGACCTACTTCGTATTATCTCTTAAAAAAACCTAGGCTAAGTGTACATTTCTGTACATTTAGCCTTTACTGCAAACATTTCCTTTCCTACCAATTTTAGAGGTCTCAAATGAACCATTTTTTCAAATCTTTTTTACTTGTTTTTTTGCTTGCGGCAGGGTCCATCAGCACCGTTTCCAATGTTAGTGCCAAAACAACATCCTCTGTTCATGTGGTTCAGGAACGCGCCCATAAGACGATCTTTAACGGCCTTGAAAAACACAATGTTTCACTGGCAGGGTCACGCATTTTGGTTATTGACAGCGGCAAAGGATCTGCTTGTCATTCGCTTGCAAAAAAACAAAAGGATGCCGGAAAGTTTAAATCTGAATCAAACCGCAAATACATTCTTGGTATCGACGGCAGCGCTGCCAACGTTAATGCTGCAAACAATGCCCATAAATCTCACTGCAAGTTTAAGAAGGCAACGCTTAGCCAAGCTTACCTTGATAAAATAAGACAAGGCCAATACGACATCATTATTTGTCTTAGCCCTCGCCCTTTCACAAGCCAACCCCTACCCGTCGCACAAAGCTTTATTAAGCAGCTTGCCAGTAAAGCACACATGGTCTTTCTTCCGACAACCAGCCCTGCTGATCACTTTGCCAAATGCCCTAATCACGCAGCTGAGCGCATTGCTAATATAGGCTCAGAAAGGGGGAAAAATCTCCCTCTGTATATGTTGATGCAGGAACGCTTTAAGATCAATGGTCAGCGCTTCAAAGCCCAAAAAAGAATCATTGAATTTAAGGCACAAAAGCAACGTTTTGTGCGCCTTGGTCATAATGTCTTTATCAAAGAATATCTGAAGCACCCAACCCAAGATAAATTTCCATATTCTAAAAATGCCAAGCAAGAGATTGATTTCTTTAAATTTGCCACACGCAAGAATATGCGCTGTATCCCAAAGCTTTATGCTTCTGAAATGACAAGCGATCGTATTATCTTTGCCACTGAAAAAGTAAGCGGCAAAGAAGTTGAAAAAGTTTATCACACCCTTAGTGATCATGAGAAAAAAATGGTTGTCAGGGGCATCTTGCAAGCCATGGTTGAGTTTGACCGGTATAAACTAACCCACGGTGATTTTTCTACCCGTAATATGATGTGGGATAAGCATAAAAAACGCGTTTATATTATTGATTTTGATCATGCAACCATTGGCAAAAAACAAAGCGTCAAGTTGATGCTGCCAATCTTTGAATCACTTCAGAATAATACCTTTCTCACAAGACAGCAACGCCAGAACCTTGTAAAACAAGGTACCGTTGCATCAAGCTTCCCAGCGCCATTAGACCGCCTTGTACATGCCATCAATACAGGTAAAGCAACGACACATCAAAAACTCTTGGATATTCTTGATAAAAACATTAAAAAACCTAAAAGCTCCAAGAAAAAGAAGCCTAAGTCCAAATCTAAAAAAACCAGTTCTAAGAAAAAAAAATCAAGGGGCTGACACCTAAATTTTTTTTCGCCCGTAACAGGAAAGCCCCATGCTTTACAAGCTTCTCTTTCAAATTTTTCAACAATTTCACGGATTTTTTGAACGCGGGCTTCATTCGCATTTAAGCGCTCGACATAGGCTTTCAAAACCTTCAACTGCTTGCAAAACGCTTTCAATACCAACAACTTAAATACTGCTAGTCCTTTTAAAAAAAACAATCAAGCTCTTTTTAGGGCACCAACCAGTCACAATAAAACTTGGACAAAAACCTCTTAAATAAAAGAACGATAATGCAGTACTCACACGACATAGCCTTGTCCAACTCCCCGCTAAAATCTTTGTCTGATGCGCTTAATTATAAAGTGCGACGCCCTTAATTTAAAAGCTGTCGCGGGTTAGCACAAAAATAATAAGGCCATCCATTTAAACTTCTTAACCCTACCCCAGGTATCGTGCGCACAAGAATACGACAAGGGTAAGTAAGACCTTTTAAAATACACTCATTAATAGAATTCATTGACACCCCAACACATAAACAACAACCAAAACAAAAATTCATTAAAAACTAAGAAATATATTATTTTTATACTTAAATAAGTACTTTAAACACTAAAAAAACAAATAAATTCTACGAACAACTAGTATTTTTATGAAATACACTTGACACAAGCAATATTTTATGGAAATATGTGTCATAATTTGTGTTTTTTGTAATTTTATTTTAAAAAAGTACGATTTTTATTACTCGATATTTAAAGTAAGTTTTTTGGAGACCGTAAATGAAGAAAGTATTAACCCTTACACTGTTTGGACTGCTGTCCATCCCTCCTGCCGCCCAGGCCCATATTCCTGATCTTAATGACTGGGTGCCTGTTAATACAACGATTCCTGCAGATCAGCAACCCATTCAACAGGCTGTTGCCGTGATTTTATGGGCAAATAAAAATGTTGAATTTACCTCAAGAAGGGTAAGTTATTTGATTGAATTTACAGAAAATGAAAGAGCTAAATTTGATAACATACTTTACAGTCTTCCTAAAATTGGACTGAAATATGTTAAAAGCGCACTCCAAAATAACACACTTCACTTAGAGCGTGATGGTGCTTTCTATACACTCAGTGATGATGAATGGAACACTGCAACATTTTTCATGGGCACGGCCACACAAATCGCAACAACAAAGACTGCACGCGCTGAAGCTGAAAGCGCTCTGCTTGCACAAGCTCAAGCAGAGCAGGAATCCGACACTTACATTGAAGCACCTGCGAACAGCGTTGAAGGTTTCCCTGACGAGCTGCGCGGAATGCTTGTCTCGCAGATACCGCTTACCGATCAGCTTGCTTTAAACCGAAATGCCTCAACAAAGCTAAAGATGCTTGCTGTCAGTCCTGATGTTCTTGCGCACACGATTTACACACAGTTTTATCAGGCCGTTGAACGACTGTTTACGACCTCTCAAAATGACAATGGA
>CAYGJW010000036.1:0-11279 GCA_964350415.1 uncultured Alphaproteobacteria bacterium | reverse complement strand
TCCACACCGTTCATGGCAATTTCCATCACTGTAATTGAAACAACCTCGCCCAACAGTACAATGCGAACGCCTTTCGAAAATTGGATACCTTCTCGCTTCATTAAAGAATGGCCAGCAAGAGATATCCCCACAACAAAGGCAAGAAACGTCGCAAGCAGCATTGTCGGCCAAACACCTAAACGTAAGCTCACCCCAATCATCAGTCCAAGAACCTCACCAATAACACAGCCAATTAAACAATGAACCGTGACAAATGCCGCAGTTTTCCATTTACTGTTGTGTGCATTTGAATCCGTTTGACATCCATCAGACATGATTCATCTCCTTGAGCTAATTTTAAGAACTCAGTCGCTTTAACATTTAATCGCAATGTAAACCATTGTAAACGGATAATATGAGATTAAAGCAATCAGACTATTGATCACCGCATAAAGAAGTGGCCCGAACAAGTCCGGGCCACTTTTCAACACATCAGAGACAGAGATAACACTGTCGTTATTTTAAGTGCTTACCTACTTGATCCATCATAGCTTGGAACGCATTTACATTACCTGCACCTTTGGCGTTTTGTATCGCTTCCTCCATGTTAACATCTGGATATTTTTCTACAAACTCGTAAGCATGTTTAAGCTTCTCTTCTGCTGCTAGAAGTTTTTCAGCCAGTCCATCTTTTTTTGTATCAAGACTTTTAATACCATCGACTGCAGATTCCAGATCATGCTTAAGCTGCTTAGCATAATTTTCAGCATGTTGAGGGTCTTCAATTTTAATGACCCCTACACCAACATGCTTACGCAATTTCGCCTCAGAGAAAACATCGCCAGCATCCCGAACCCAGTCATTAAGCATGTCCCAATCAGGCTTACCCTTACCAAGATATTTCGCAATCTTAGAAGCGAGAACACCTGTGCTCAATACATGCTTTGCTGAAATTTTTCCATCTTTTTGCTGAATCTCCCAGAATTCAAAAAGCATAGGAGCAATCTTAACAAACGTCTCCCCAACCACCACATTTTCACCACGAATCCAATTTTTCTCCTGCAATACAAGCGATTCAATGTTTTCCTGATCGTCTAAGAAAGGGAAGGGGTTTGCTTTTCCTAACACATGAGCAATTATTTGCTCTTCCGCGTTATCTGCCTGCATAATACCCTCAATTTTATGAGGTAAACCATGGATATAAAGACGTGTCAGGACACGCATTACATCCAATGCATACAAAATAGTATTAGAAGACTCAACGATACGCTGCTCATTTGTTTCAACAGCTACGCGCTTGTCACCAACGGATCGCTCAAGCTGGTCAATGTAATATTTATTCTTATCACTAACAGGCTTTTTATCATCAACAACGTTTGCATTATCTTCATTTTGATTCGGCTCTGCAATAACGATAGGAACACCTTTTATCAATAATTCTAGAACTTTAGCTTTAATATAAAGTTTTAAAAGCTTTGAGCCTTTTTTCTCATGTCCAGCCTGCATTGCACCTTCTGCATCGGAAAAACTCAAGAATCTAATAAACTCACCCACATCTAAGTTTGCAATAGCTTTCAAACGCTTCACTTGATTTGAAATTTCAAGAGGAAGCGGATCTGCAGCACTTTTTGGGTTTTTCAAATAGTTAGCAACAGTTTGAAACTGACTATGTCGATCTTCTAAAACCTCTGCTCTCTCGCGTTCTAAGTTATCTAGAGCAACAGTCGCATAATCTTTAATTAGTTGCTGAACATATTTTTTTTCCTTTGTAAGAGGCTTAGCTTTCATTATCGCAGCTCTCGCAATCAAGTCAGCAGCACTAATACCTGCTAGTGGTTTGGGGTAATCAATTACAGGTGGGGCATCAGGGGCCTTAGGAGCCTTAGGAGCCTTAGGGGCTGACTTCATCGTAAATCGAGCCACTCTTTCCTGATTATCACTTATCTCAAAATTCATCTCATCACGTACAAGACGAATCACACCATTTACCAGTTTCTTTGCTAAATCTTTACGGGCAAACTGATTAAAATCAGCCTTAATACTCTTAATAATATCTAGATCATTAGAACTCATATCAAAATGGTAAGTATTCCCATTTGCCAGCTCTATGGGCCTTTCGTCTGCAGCAAAACGTATAATATGGTTAACCCCACTCAGTGTTTCTCTCCAACTGTCATAGCCAAAATCAGATAGGTCTGGCAAACCTGACTTCATCGTAAATTGAGCCACTCTTCCCTGATCATCCAAAATCTCAAAATTCATACCTTTACGTTGAAGGCTAATCACGCCCTCTTCAAGTTGCTTTGCTAAAGATTTACGGTCAAACTGATTAAAATCAGCTTTAATCTTCTTAAGAATAGTGGAATCAATAGGAGTCATATCAAAATGATAGGCATTCCCATTCTTAAGATTTGCAGGCCTTTCATCTGCTGCAAAACGTATAATATGTGAAGCACCACTGATAGCTGCTTTCCCCTTCTTATACCCAAGGTCAGAAAGATCAGAAATATCAGCAACAATCGCTTGAGTAAAAAAACAAACCCCAGTAAAAAATAATAATAACGCTCTCATCGCATTCCCCTTACTTAATTAAACCACCTAATACTATTATCATTAATAAAAGTTAATAAACTCTTAACTTAATACAAAAAATGATGCATCCATAAAACACCCAGAAATAAAAAGCAGTGAAGCTGACTGTTATAGGTTAGCATATATGTACTACATTACGATTAAAAAAACAACAGTTAAATTACTCTTTTTCATTAAAAAGGGTCTCAAGCACTTTAACCGCTTGAGACCCTTTTGTTAGCCCCTTAGAATATCAAGGTTATTAAAAGTCATTCTTTCGAGAAAAAATCATACCTTCTCTCGCTATTTTCTTTTAGACTTTTTAGACTTCTTCTTGCTTTTTTTCTTCTTATTTTTCTTCTTTTTACCAGACTTACTGCTTTTAGGTCGTTGAGCGAGGGCCGCCGTTACAGCTCCCTTAGCATTAATGCAGCCATAACCATAATAAACTGAGTGTCCATTCTTGTCATAAGCAGAAGAAGAGTTCACCTTACGCGCTGTTGATGTCAGAATATCTTCTACCTGATCTCTTGTAAGATTTGGATTTGCTGATAAGACCAGCGCTGCAATACCAGCAGCAAGCGGACAAGAGCTTGATGTACCCCCAAAATCATAGTCATAATCTCCACGATTATATCCCCCAGAGCCGCGCACATCAGCTGTTAGAATGCCTACCTCACCACTTGAAGGAGCACAAAAAGCGATTTCTTTGCCGTAATTAGAGTAATAAGCTTTGTGATCCATGCTATCTGATGCTGCAACAGCAATCACATGTGGATGCGTTGCAAAACCATCTAAAAGCCCTCTTGACGGATCATTAACATTACGGTCGTCGTTACCTGCGGCAAATAAAATCACACACCCTTTACCGCCTCGCCCTTCAGTGGCACATCGCGTTAAAGCCTCACTAATTCTTGTGGATAGAGGGAAGTATGATGCAGCAGCACCCCAACTACAACTCACAACATCGGCACCTTTTTCACGAACGTAATCAAACCACGATTCGACTTCATGGTCAGAAAGGTCTGGGCCCCAACGGACAGGCATAAACTTAACCATCGGTGCAACACCGATGATATCTCCACCTTTTCTATTACCAATGGCAACACCAGCGCATGCTGTACCGTGCCAATCTCCGTAAGAATGATTAGGAAGTGGTTTATTATTACCCCGCGTGAAATCCCAAGGACTAACAATCTTCTTTTTACCTTTAAGATCAGGATGGCTTAAATCAAACCCATCATCAATAATAGCAACAGTGACGTTATTTGACCCAAATTGATTCTTTTCCCCCATCTTTTTTCTTAGAACTTTCCAGGCATCAACGACACGCGCATCAGCACCCTTTTTCAGTCCTCGTGTCGAGCCTCTATGCTTACCTTGGTTACGAAGGTGCCACTGGTCTTTGGCCTGGCTATCGTTACGACTCAGGCTTTTTTTCTTCTTTTTGCTCTTCTTTTTCTTTTTCTTTTTTCCTTTCTTTTTAGAAGACTTGCTCTTTTTTTTGTCCTTTTTTTTGCTCTTCTTTTTCTTTAGATGCATTAACGTTACAAGTTCAGGCTCAGCAATTCCGACCCGAGCATCTTTCTGTAAATTTTGAGCAACTTTCAAGGGGTTTGGTGACGCAGACGTTGTTTTAAGCAAAAAAGTTTTGCTATCTCTTTTTTCTAGTAGCTTAAGTGCAAATTTGTGAAAAACACTGTTTTGCACACTCTTACTAACAACTTTTTTAAACCGTAAGAAAACCTCACCTGTTGGAATCAATGATACTTTTGATCCTCCCATGTGATAAATATGAGTTCCTACTTCAACATCCTTAGATTTTCGAATGCTATCTAAGTCTCCATCAACACTCGCATGCGATCCCTTATACTTAAACACCTCAAAACCACCAATTGAGGGTTTCTCCTTAAACTCACGAGACTGTCTTCCTAAAACATTCCGCCCTTTTCGTGCGTTTGCACTTGGTTTCACACCAATGCGCACTGGATCTTTATCAAGAATTAGGGTCTTTCCTCCATATTGCAGTGTATACCCCCCTGTACTTGCCTGGGCATCCGACAAGCAAAATAAAAGTGTTATTGCAAGTAAAAGATAGCGTATTTTCATAACATCTCCCTGAATTTTATAGTGTTTATTTTTTTGAACATCATTCCACAGATAGAATAGTTTTTTCAGCCCGTCAACGCAGAAATAAAACAAAGTGCAAACCCTTAATAACAGGGTTTTTCACTTAAAAAGACAATAAAATCAACGAATTTTTAAAAAATTTATTTTTATCTACCTAAACGAAAACGAATCAATCTTAATACGCATAAATTTGAAATAATCCACTTCTTCAATATCTTCCCATGATTCATAAAGACTCAAAGCTGATTTATTATCTTTAAAAACATAGAGCTCAATACGCCCCAGGCCTCGCTCCACAGCAATTTCCTTAAGCGATTTTTTTATAAAACTGGCAATTCCTTGACGCCGAAATTCAGGAAGGACATAAAGATCATGGACATACATTCCTAGCTTTTCATATAAATCAAAATTCCGGTATGTTTCAGAGAACAAAGCAAGAGCCGCGGGATTTCCATTGTTGGAAACAATCAAGACCTCTGCTCTGCGGTTTGTAAAAATAATCTTCTCAAGCGCTTCTTGACTGTGAGCAAACCGATCGATGATATTCTCTTCTGAAGCCAGGCTTCTTAAGGACTGATAGATAAAATCCATATCTTCAACCGTTGCCATACGTTTTTCGATGATATTCTTATTCATAACTTCTTCCCCAAGTCGATCGTCTCTGTACTAATGGATACATCAGCAAAAAGCATATCCTCATACCCGTAGTTTCTGTAAAATTTCTCAGCATCTAAGGCTGCGTGCACCTTAATAACCTTACGCCCTTGCTCTTTAACCCAGCGCTCCAAAAGACCCAACATATACGATGCATATCCTTGACACTTATACTCCTCGTCCGTTGCCAACGATCTTAAAGCTGCTTCCTTTTCACTCAGAAACTCCACGTGTGCAACGCTAACAACCTGCGTCCCCTTGCATAAAACAAAATGGAAATGCCCTTCATCAGTCAACGTCGGATGATTCCTGTCATAAACCATCTGCGTACGACGAAAAATTTGTGCTTCTCGGATCCGATGATAAGCGTCCCACTCCGCATAATGCGTGCACATCATCAATCGCATCCCCTCAAATCCGACCTGCTGCAAAACCTCTCTAATGAACTGATCTTTACCCAAATTATAACCGGTAAACCCAACCTCCGTTTTCACATGGGCATATTCTTCGCGAACCAGCTGCTGTTTAAGTTCTGCATAAGCTTTCATTGCCTCAGGATGTGTCCGTAGATAGTCCCGAAAACAAAGATTCAGCTGAATTTCAGGATTACCATCTTCATAAAGATGCAAATTAACAGCACATTCCTCATCCAGTTTCCGAAAATAGTGCCTGAAGGGAATATTCATTTCACCGCGATAGGTATAACCCAGATTTTCAATATCCGGGATTCCTGCACGCGCATTTTCTAAGACAACAATAATATCAATAATAGGCTTTGCCATTAGCCCAGGTACAGCGGTTGAGCCCACATGATGCACGGCAATACATCCTGGAATCGCTTTTAAGCACGCAGACACGCGCATAAACATCTCTGGCCACTCAGTGTCATAGGAAACGACTTCAATGCGCTTTCTCATAATTTCTCCTGATCTTTGAAAATCTTTTATTGCTTAATGTTTTAGGAAGGCCAATAAAGAGTCCTGCATGGCAAACCTCAAAGCTCTTTTTACATATGCTCTAGGATATTTATATGGAAAATTCTATAAAAACAACCCTTTCTAGCCTGTGCGACAACCATGGTCTTGGCAATCTTCTTGCAGACCCTCAGCCCGTTACCGGCGGCACCGTGCATGCCATATGGAAGGTCTCGACGGACCGCGGCAATTTCGCGATCAAGCAATTGCATGATTACTATATGCATGATCCTGATATGTATGCCTGGTTTATACGTTCTGAGCATATTGCCCATGCCTTTAAACAACAAAACATTCCTGCAGTTTCGGCCCTACATTTCAAAAGGCAGGCTTTCTTAAAATTCAACAAAAAGACCTATCTTATATTCCCTTATATCAAAGGAAATTGTATCCCTGTTGAGCAGCTTACACCTAAACACACATTGGATGTTGGAACGATTTTCTCAGCAATCCACAATACCAATTTAAAAGAGTACTCAGATATTCCTTCAGAGTATGAATTTCAATCAAGTGCCAGTTGGGAATCACTGATTGACCGTTATAACGAACCTTATGTTACAGACATAAAACCGGCTATTCTTGATTGGAATAATACATTCGAAGAAACCATTCCCAGGCTTAACAAAGAACTCAGAGTCAGTCACGGAGATCTGCACCCTTATAACGTCATCTGGGATGGGGATACTGCGCACGTCATTGACTGGGAAGCTGCGGGCTTAGTTAATCCACTACAGGAGATGTTTGGCTTTGGCCTAGAGTGGTCCGTTTGCGGTGAACGTAAATTCTACCCAGAGCTCTACAAATCTCTAACTCAGAGCTATTTTAAAAACCTTAACTTCGCGCCCATAACAAAGCCAGAGGACGCCTTTATCGGTTATATTGGTCGCAGCCCCATGGGTTGGCTGCATTTCAATCTTAGGCGCGCACTTGGAATGACGAGTCACAGCCAGGCTGATCAAAAATATGCACGATCCATTTGTAAGAAAATGGCCAGCTATCTAGCTTTTATAAAAGCTAACGAAGAAGCTTTACTCAGCCTTATGTGTATTACTCCTTCCTAGAAAAACCAGTAATATAATAAGCTTTCCGTACAAAAAATCTTGCTCGACTTCATTGAAGTTGCTATTTATGCTATGCTTCGACACAGTTAACCTTTATTGAATCTAGCGAGTATTTCTTACGATGAGCATAAACAAAAAATCAGAAACACATTTGGAATCTCCAGAAAATAAGGAAGCTGCTAACAAAGTCACAAAGTTAATAAGAAAAAGGCAATATGCACTCGCAGAAGAAGTATGTCGAGAGGCTCTCAAAAAAGACCCTGAGAACGAATTTTTCTTATACAATCTATCTCTATCATTATCTAAATTAGGAAACTTTGAAGAAGCATCTCTGTACATAACTGAGTATATAAAATTTTATCCTATGAATGCGCAGGGGTATGAAATTTTAGCAGCTGCATTAATTAAACGACAACGTTTGGATGAAGTTTCAGAAGTGTGGGAATCTTTTTTTAAAGAATCTTCTGACTACAAAACGACAGCAAATGGACTGGGAGTTATTGCTTTAGTATTTCTAAGAAAAAAACAATTAGACCAAGCACTGACTCTAGTTTCCAGGGCTCTAAGTTTAGACCCTTTAAGCCCTAAAGCAATTCTAAGTCTTGCACATATAAAAATACATCTTAGCGGTAAAAAACAAACTCAATTATTCCTTACTAAATTTATAAAAGATTGCAAGGAAAATAAAACTGATTTACAAAACTTATTAATTAGAATCCATCTAGAAAATAAAGAGTATGAGATTGTATTCCCTTTATGTTGCTCTGCCCTTAATGATGGAAATAAAACAAAAGATGTTCTGCTAGCCGCAACAAAATCACTTCCTTACCTAAAAGAGCAACCAGTTATTCCTGAATTACTTATAGAGCTCGTTAAAAAGAAAATAGACTCTGGGGCAAAAATACCTGAAGAGGTTCAAAAAGAGTTTCAAAATTTTCTTAAAAAACATACCAACTCCTAATCTCTTTTATTCCCAAATCACATAAAATCTATATTTTTCTCATAATGCGAATAAGCCCCCTATTTGTCTATTGCACTTGGGTAAAATGACCATGGTTATTTACTTTATCAGCACTTATATTAGGAGCATATAGCCAACAAGAACAAACTGGCTAATTTCTTATGTTTATAAATACAAATCCAGGTTTTCCAACCAAATCAGAGTGCGAAACAAGATAAAAAGCCAATAAATTCAATAAATTAAAAACTATATTGTTATCGGTATTTTTTTCAGATACGATTACTCAACACCCTCTCATAAAAAATAAATCAATCTAGAGGGATCATAAAATAACGGGAGAGAACATAATGTCGAAATACTGTAAACTTATGCTTTTGGCTGTTTGCATTGCATTTGCAAACACCGCAGCTCTACGCGCGGAATGCGCAGCGCATTTTCCAGAATGGCGCCTGCAATCAAAAAATGAAGCTAATGCTGCTACATTCAAACAATTCTTCACAGAAGGCGCAACTGATGGTTGGGCGATGCATGAAGGCCGTCTTTACGACATCAGAGAAGTTAAATTCCACGATGCCTCTGAACAAGCCGATATTCTTGGAAGTATCAACAATCCGCTTTTAGATGACGACGGGCACGTCCAAGGATTTGTTGATCTAAGAATGCTCCCGCAAGAGCCATACAGCATGTTTAATTCAGATGAAAAGTGTCGCTATAACATGGTTATGGGCGGTAGAGAGGGCGACAGCATCGTACTTGCAGAAATTGAAATTAAACGCCTTGATGAAGGTGCTGTTGGAGGCAAAGATACAAAAGACGAAACAAAAGGATCAGACACTTTTGCCGGCGTTGGTGGCACCCTAAAAAGTATGGTTAGTATCCTTGGTAATGGCCTTAAAAATCTTGCAGCGTTTGCACAAAAACTAAACTTCAAAGGTATTATTGCTGAAGTTCCTGATGTTATTGAAGAAGCCAAAGACGTCTTACCGCATATGAAAGATATGTTTGGATTCATCAGTGCAGGTGACTTTGCTTCAATTGTTGGCATTTTCCCTGATTTCATCAAAGAATTTGGTGAACTTCTAAATGAAGCAAGTGATGTTGCAGATCCGATCATTGATGCAGTCACCGGCGAAGATGATGAAGAAGACGTTGTCGATCCTGTGATTGGTGGTGGTGAAGAAGTTGATGATGAGGACGAAGTTGTTAATGAAGAAGAAGATGCCGTAGCCCCTGTTATTGGCAGCGACGAAGAAGAGGAAGAAGAAGTTACGCCTCCTGCTAATGAGGAAGAAGATGATTTCTTCGATAACCCAGATGATATTTTTGAAGATCCAGATTATGTTCAAGGTGATGACTAATAGATTCATCTATTAGTCTAGGAAAAGGCCTGGGGAATTCCTCAGGCCTTTTTTTGTATATAATAGCCAATTTTCTGTTGCACCATAACGTTATCATCTAACCCAGTAAGATCTCATACTGGGCTTTGCAAGACGTCTAAGTAAAGGAAAAGCTTGAGGTGAATTTTAGGCAAAGTGAAGTCGATAACCACAGCGTACTTAATGTACGTTTCGTACGAGTACGTGAGGACACGAGATAAACTATAACGACAAAGCCACTCAAAAAATTTATAACTTATAGTCCTTAAAATTAATGAATACACAAGGAATGAGAGACGACGTGTACTTTTTGCTACACGAGACGAATCATAACGATGTGTAAGCGTTAATTTTAAGGACTATAAGCCGATGAGTGTGCCGCCATGGGCGAGATGCCGATCCCGATGCACATAAACACTCATCAAAAGTCCGAAGCCGATCATTGTGACAATCAGCGAGCTTCCACCATATGAAAGTAAAGGAAGTGGCTCCCCAACGACAGGCAGTAATCCCATGACCATAGCAATATTGATAAACAGCGAGAAAAAAAGATGCGTAATCACCCCCATCCCCACAAGTTTTCCGTAAACGGATCGCGCCTGCATACTCATTAGAATACCAAAGAAAACAAGCACTAAGTAAAGTCCAAGCAGGATTAAACCACCAATGAAACCAAACTCTTCTGCAAACATTGTGAAAATGAAATCTGTTTGTTTCTCGGGCAAGAAATCTAGGTGACTTTGTGTCCCCTGCATAAACCCTTTACCTGTCACGCCGCCAGATCCAAGTGCAATTTTTGATTGAATAATATGGTAGCCCGCCCCTAATGGATCCCGCTCAGGGTCGAGGAAGGTCAGAACACGCTGCTTCTGGTAGCTTCTTAATAATTGCCATGCAATGGGAACCATCGCCATCGCAGATACCCCAAGCGCACAAAAAACCCACAAAGGGGCCCCTGCCAAAAACATCAGAAAAAAACATACCAGCACACAAAGCAAGGCGGTCCCTAAGTCTGGTTGATGCAGTATCAGAAGGATCGGTAACCCCAGCAATAAAATGGGCATGAAAACCAGCCTTAGGCCGCCCTTTGTTTCTGCGGCAGCTAGATGACAATAACGTGCGATGGCAAGAATCATTCCCAGCTTTATAAGCTCAGATGGTTGTAGATTAATAAAACCTAAATTAATCCACCTTTGTGCCCCCATGCCAATATGACCTTTAATTTCCACAATCAATAACAAGGCCACGCCCAAGACATAAAACACATAAGAAAAACGAAACAGAACTTTTAAGTCGGTGATCGCGACAAGAATCAGCAGTACAAAGCCCATTCCAAAGCGTATGAACTGCGGCCAGAACCATACTTCTGGCCTGCCGCCCGATGCGGAATACAGCATTATCAACCCAACAGCAACAATCGCAATGACGGGTATAAGAAAAATCCAGCTGATCTTGGACAGCTTTGTAAAATCAATCCAATCACTCCGCTTGGGGCTCATAAATTTCATCATACTTAAGATCCTTCGCCCAAATGCTTCTGGGCAAACAGTAAAATATCACGGGCAATGGGGGC